>DDBE01000229.1:0-7300 GCA_002332715.1 Flavobacteriales bacterium UBA2040 | reverse complement strand
AACCCAAAAATTGCTAAATCTGATGCGGCACAACAGCTCAATCATGACGAATTCCGTAGTTTGGTAAAAACCCTAAACCCAATCGCACAGGCCATTGGAATGAAAATAGTTTAAAGAATGCTGTTAGAATCAAATCTCAGAGGACTTTGCGACCATTACGGTTTGGATTACCAAGCTTTTTTGTCGGACATGAATGTCGAAGAACCGCATGAATTGACGATTTACGACCTCACTGCAATTACCGAAGAGTACGAAATTGATTTGTACAGTTTGCTTTTTAAAACCTTGTATCGTCCGCACATCTGGAAAACGAAGTTGGAGAAAATTAAATTGCTGATTCTAGATGTGGACGGAGTTTTAACCGACGGAGGAATGTATGCGAGTGAAAAAGGCGATCAATTTAAAAAGTACAATACCAAAGACGGAATGGCTATTCTTCACTTAACGAAGAAATTAAATTTTCAAGTCGGTATTATCTCTTCTGGATTCAAAGGCGAAGCAGTAAAAGCAAGGGCGGAACTGCTAGGTGTACAAAATTTCTATTTGGGCCGTGAAGAGAAAATGGGCGTTCTCAAAGAGTTTTGTGAAAGACTGGAAATAGATTTGAGCAATGTTGCCATGATAGGCGATGACATTAATGATTTACAAGTAATTCAAAACATTGGATTTTCTGCTTGTCCTGCTGATGCAGTGAAAGCTATAAAATCGAATGTAGATATAGTATTGACAAAAAAAGGAGGAGAAGGTTGCGTTCGCGAATTTATCGATGAATGGCTTCTGGGCGCCCCAATTGAATAATGAGCATGAACAAAATTAAATTTGGGATACTTCGAGAAGGTAAAGTTCCGCCAGATAAACGAGTACCTTTAACACCTGGGCAATGTGCTCAGGTTCTGAAGAATTTCAGTAATATAGAATTAGTGGTTCAGCCAAGTCCTGTTCGCGCTTTTCCTGATGAAATGTATACCGATGCAGGAATTACTCTTCAAGAAGATTTGAGTGACAGCGATATCATTATGGGTGTAAAAGAAGTGAATATCAGTGATTTAATTCCAAATAAGAAATTCCTTTTCTTTTCACATACGAGCAAAGAGCAAGCGTACAATAGAGGTTTGTTGAAGGCGATTTTGGAGAAAAAAATCCAATTGATTGATTACGAATTATTGACTAATAAAGAAGGCAGACGAGTAACCGGTTTCGGTCGTTTTGCTGGAGTTGTGGGTTCATACAATGCGTTTTACGCTCTTGGAAAAAAGAATAAATCGTTCGATTTAAAACGAGTTCATACCTGTTTCGATCGTGTAGAAATGGAGGAACAATTGAAGCAAGTCAAATTGGATAGTAATTTCAAACTTGTTCTCACCGGATTCGGAAAAGTGGGTTATGGCGCTCGTGAAATTTTAGAATTGCTGCCTATCAAAGAGGTAAGCCCGGAAGAGTTTATTTCAGAGAGTTTTGATGAGGCGGTTTTTACTCATTTAGACACAGAAGATTACTACCAGCGAGAATCGGATGGAGAATTTGTTGTAGAGGAATTCTATGAAAATCCAGAAGGATATATCTCAACCTTGAACAAGTATGTCGAGCATGCCGATATGTACATGGCTTGTCATTTTTGGGACAATGAAGCACCGAAATTATTGACACACGACGATATTAAAAATTGTAAAAACTTGAAAGTCATTGCTGATATTTCGTGTGATATAGCAGACCCTATAGCCTCCACTTTGCGACCAAGTACTATTGCTGATCCATTGTACGGTTACAACAGAGATACCCAAAGCGAAGGGGATTGGCAGGAAGAAGGGAATTTGGTAGTGATGGCTGTCGATAATTTGCCTTGTGAATTACCAAAAGAAGCATCCGAAGAATTTGGTAAACAATTGATTGGTAATATCATTCCTCATCTTTTAAACGGTGATACTGAAGGAAGAATTTACAATGCCAGTGAAACCACGTTGAATGGGAAGCTAAACGAACCTTTTTCTTATCTTCAAGAATTCTTAAACAAAGGTTAAACTTTTTAAATGGAAAAGGGCGATAAGAAAGTAATACGCGGATGGGTCTTTTATGATTGGGCAAATTCTGTGTACAACCTTGTTATCTCGTCCGCAATTTTCCCGATTTTTTATAATAAAGTTACTGAAGCACATTATTTAGAGCAGAAAGGAGCAGTGGCGCTGAAGGAAAATGAAACTGTAATTGTTGAATTTTTTGGAAGTCAAATTTCATCGTCTGTTTTATTCTCGTATGTACTTTCGGCTTCATTTCTGGTTGTGGCGATCTTATCACCCATACTTTCGGGAGTAGCCGATTATTCGGGAAACAAAAAACGCTTTCTCCAATTCTTCTGTTATTTCGGTAGTCTATCTGCTATGAGTCTCTTTTTCTTTGATGCCAATCATATGGAATTGAGTATGTTATCGGTGTTTTTCGCCTCCATTGGGTTTTGGAACAGTCTGGTGTTTTACAACGCCTATTTACCAGAAATTGCCTTTCCCAAGGATCATGACCGCATTTCGGCAAAAGGATTTACAATGGGATATTTTGGATCCATGATTCTTCTTATTTTATGCTTAGTTTGGACGCAAGTACTCGATTATCCAGCTAAGTACTGTTTCCTTTTTGTTGGGATTTGGTGGGCTGGTTTCAGTCAGATAACATATCGTGTTTTACCGCATAATGTATACAATCGAAAACCACAAAAAGGAATCGTTTCTAAAGGTTTTAAGGAGCTTTATTCGGTGATGAAATCATTCAGCCACAATATGGATCTCAAAATATATCTGTACTCTTTCTTTTTTTTCAATACAGGTGTTCAAACCGTCATGTTGCTCGCTACAATTTTCGCTAGTAAAGAAGTCGAATGGCCAGAAGGAGGCGATACTTCAGGTTTGATTATTGCTATTTTATTGATTCAAATTTTGGGAGCAGCTGGTGCATTTGTCATGTCTAAAATGTCCGAAAAAATCGGAAATATAAAAACCTTAATGATTTCTGTGTTCATTTGGATTCTCGTTTGCATAGGAGCGTATTATTTCGTCTACAAACCTTTCGATTTTTACATTCTTGCTGCTGTCGTTGGATTGGTAATGGGAGGCGTACAATCGGTTGCACGATCTACATATTCGAAATTATTACCCGAAACCGAAGACCATGCAAGTTATTTTTCCTTTTATGATGTAACAGAAAAAATCGGCATCGTAGTAGGAACTTTCTTCTTTGGATTCATGGAGTATTTTTATGGCTCTATTCGCTTCTCGGTAATATCGATCGGCTTTTTCTTTATAATCGGTTTCATCCTCTTATTCCTTATCCCGAAAAATGAAAAACTTCTGGAATAACGAACGTCACACCTTTCACCGTTTACCCGATCAAGGAAAATTTGAGGTGAAGCATTTTTTGCTCGCAGCGGTTTTTATTATCACCATGTTCTTAGGAGTTGGGCAAGTTCCTATCACTCTTGAAGTAATAGCAAATAGAGAATTACTCTCCTACGATCAACTGGAAACAATGCACAATTTAGGAGCGTTTATAGGAAAGAATTATCTGCTTTTCTTGATTTTGATTCCATTTGTATTGACATTTTTCGCCGTGCTTTTTTCCATTAAATGGATACATAAAACCAAGATACTTCCTTTTTTTACCACGCGCTCTAGCTTCGATTGGAATAGAGTTTTTCATTCATTTACCATTTGGTTTCTTTTAGCCGTTTTAACGCTCGCATATTCTATGTATCAAACAGATTATATTCTTTGGAATTTTAATCCGAGTACATTTTTTGGACTTTGTGCCATGGCTTTGGCATTGATTCCAATTCAAATTGCGTGTGAAGAAATCCTGTTTCGTTCGTATTTGTTCAAGAGCTTGTCTTTCCTTGGGAATCCTATTTTGCAACTAGCGATATGCGGTTCGCTCTTCGGTTTGATGCACATGGGGAATCCAGAAATCGGTAAGCTCGGGCAAATCGCAATTATCTATTACATCTGGACAGGTATTTTCCTTGGGCTCATCGCGCACTTTGATAACGGACTTGAACTAACCATAGGATATCACTTCGCCAATAATATTTTTGCAGCAATTGTCTTAACTACAAACTGGCAAGCTTTTCAAACGGATGCGCTTTTTATGGATACCACACCGCCCGTTTTGGGATGGGAAATTTTCCTGTCCTTGTTCCTTTTTCAACCTTTGTTCCTCTTTTATTTCAATAAAAAATACAAATGGGGAGTTTCTTTTAAAAATTTAAAGTAAGGTTTGCCGCGCTGATGCATCTAATTACTTGAACGTTGTATTTGATTTTGTAATTTAGAGGTCAACGAAAAACCGAAATTGATTTAACTTCGTACGTATAAAAAAAACAGAATTAAATGGATACATATTATAACCCAGAGGATTTAAAAAAGTTTGGTAAAATCTCAGAATTCCAACCTGAATTGGGCAAGAAATTCTTTGATTATTACGGCTCTGTCTTCCAAGAAGGAGCATTGACAACTCGTGAGAAATCCTTAATTGCTTTGGCAGTTTCGCATACCGTTCAGTGTCCTTATTGCATAGATGCCTATACCGAAGATGCCATGGAAAAAGGTTGTGATAGTGAAGAAATGATGGAAGCAGTGCATGTAGCAGCAGCAATTAAAAGCGGTGCGGCATTGGTCCATAGTGTTCAAATGATGAACAAGTACAAAGACCTTTCGATGTAAAAATAGGGCTATGAAATCTCTACTAAAACAAGGACATTCACTGGCCGAATCAGATAGGCAAATACAGTTATTAGAACAAGCTGGTTTGACCCGTTTTAGCGATAAAATGGACACCGTTGGCTTATTCCCCTTAACGACCAATAGTTTGGATATTTTTCAGATTAATGTAGGTAAAATGTGCAACCAAGTTTGTGAGCATTGTCACGTTGATGCTGGTCCGGATAGAAAAGAAATTATGACCCGCGGAACCATGCAAATTTGCTTGGACGCAATAGACAAAACGAATTGTCATACAGTCGATTTGACGGGGGGTGCACCTGAAATGAATCCCGATTTTCGATGGTTTGTTGAACAATTGAGTGCCAAAGGAAAAAAGGTTATCGTTCGTTGTAATTTGACAATAATCGTTGCCAATAAAAAGTATCATGATTTACCAGAGTTTTTCAAGAAACACAATATAGAAATTGCATCATCTTTACCGTATTTTAATTCTGCGAAAACGGATGCTCAGCGTGGAGAAGGTGTTTTCGAAAAAAGTATTCGCGCTTTGAAAATGCTGAATGCCGTTGGTTACGGAATGGAAGGAACTGGCTTAATTTTGAACTTAGTATACAATCCATCAGGAGCATTTTTGCCACCCGATCAAGACTCTTTGCAAAATCAATTCAAACGTAAGCTGCGCCAAGGATTTAAGATAGAATTCAATAATTTGTTTGCGATAACTAACCTTCCGATTAGTCGTTATTTGAGTTATTTAGTAGCTTCAAAAAACTACGACAAATACATGGAGAAATTGGTGAACGCTTTTAATCCAATGGCAGCAGCAAGTGTAATGTGTCGAAACACAATTTCAGTAGGTTGGAATGGTTTCTTATATGATTGCGACTTCAATCAAATGTTGGAATTGAAAGTAGCAGCTAAAGGTCAACATCTTAATGATTTTGATTTGGAAGCACTGCAAAGTCGACATGTCATTCTGAATGAACACTGTTATGGATGTACTGCCGGAGCTGGTTCAAGTTGTGGCGGAACAGTTGCCTAAATACCCATTTCTTCCTCGTAAGTAAAAATTAAGCATTCTAACAAGGCATCATGAAAAAAACCATCATTATCTTCCAAAAAAATCCAGAATTGGGTAAAGTGAAAACACGTTTAGCCGCGACTGTTGGTGATGAGAAAGCTTTAAAAATTTATACGATACTCGTCAATCACACACATACCGAAGTTCAAAAATCCGAAGCCGATAAATTTCTTTTCTTCTCCAATTATATAGATGATGACGCGAAATGGAATCATTGTAATTTACATGTTCAAGAAGGTAATGATTTAGGGTTGAGAATGTTCAATGCAATAAATAAAGTGATATCTCTTGGTGCTGAATCGATTGTGGTGATTGGAACAGATTGCTTTGAGTTGACCGCCGAGCATGTAAAGGATGCATTTTTAGCGCTTGAATCGAACGATTACTGCATCGGGCCTGCTCTCGATGGTGGATATTACCTAATCGGAACCAATCGTGCCGACAAAGAGGTGTTTTTGAACAAAGAATGGAGCACAGCAGCCGTCTTCGACGAGGCCAAAGTAAATATTGAAGCAATTGGAAAGAGTGTGGGTGTTCTCGAAACACTGCCAGACGTTGATTACGAAGAAGATTTAAAAACCTTACGTCAATATTTGGATTAACATGGCGGAAATTAGCGTAATCATTCCTGGTATTAATGAAGCAATACTTTTACAAGAGCTCATTGCGTTTTTGTGCGCTTAAGATATTGGGAAGAAGCCAGAAATTATTGTAGTTGACGGTAAAAGTACCGACGACTCTGTTGAAATAGGCTTGTCTTGGAGCGTACAATTGATTGAATCGGATAAAAGATGTCGTGCAACTCAGATGAATTTGGGTGCAAAAAAGGCAACGACCGATAACTTATATTTCGTTCATGCTGATGTAATTCCATCGAAAAACTTTATTTCAGAAATTGTAAGAATGGACAAAAAAGGTGTGGAATCGACATTTTTTCGTCAAATTTTCGATAAAATGAATCCTTTTTGGTAATAATCAGCTTTTTTTTTACGCTATAACGAATTGTGGTGTAGAGGCGAAATCAGACCATTTTTGTCAAAAAGACCTTTTCGAAAAGTTGAATGGCTTCGATGAAAAATTCGTGATTATGGAAGAGTATAATTTCATGACGAGGGCCTTAAAGTTGACGGATTGCGAAATTATGGATGGTGTTACAATTGTTTCTACGCTTAAATATTCCACCAATTCATACTTCAAAGTTGTGCGTGCCAACTTAAAAGCGATTCGCTCATTTAAAAAAGGAGTTTCGCCGGAAGTGATTAAAGCAGAATACACAAGTACTTTAAATCCGTATTAGTATTAATTTCAGGAAAGAAAAAATCAACAGTCCTTGTTTCTTTTTCGTTCAATGTTATCTTTGAGTAACAAAACGAATCTTTTACATGCTCGAAATCACAAACCTGACAAAATCTTACGCTCAAGCTCTGGCCTTGAATCAAGTTTCCATGAATTTGGTTGAAGGAGAGATTTTTGGACTATTGGGACCCAATGGCGCTGGAAAATCTACTTTGATTCG
>DDBE01000227.1:31301-35877 GCA_002332715.1 Flavobacteriales bacterium UBA2040 | reverse complement strand
GCTAATCCTCCAGCAATTGGAGTTGACTTTTTTGAAGGACCCTACCTAGATGCAGATGGATTTGATAATCCAGGTCCAGTTTTGGATTCGAATACTGGGTTTTATATTGCTCCTCCAATTTTAAATGCTTTGGATAGTAATGGTATTGTATACCGTGGAATTGGAACAGGATACTCTGATGGTCTAATTGACAACGAACGTTTCGGAATGCGTCGATTTACATACTTTACAAATGGCGCTGCTGCAGCCGTTTCTGATCCTTCTAGTGCTCCTCAGTACTACAATTACATGGAAGGTAAATGGGCGAACGGAGCTGAGATTTTCTTTGGAGGTGATGGTTTTGCGACAGGAACGACAACAATAGAAACTGATTATGTATTCCCAGGGGATTCAGATCCATTGAATTGGGGAACAGGTGGAATTGATCCAGGTGGATCAAGTTGGGTTGAAAATTCAGCCGTAAATGGACCGGGTGACCGTCGTTTTGTTCAAGCAGCTGGACCTTTTACATTGAAACCTGGGGCGGTAAACAATATTACAGTTGGTATTGTATATGGTAGAGGAAATGCAGGAGTTGCAAGTTCAATTGCTGCTATGAAATCTGCTGATACAAAAGCACAAGCATTGTTTGATGCATGTTTCCAAATTCTTAGCCCGCCAGACGCGCCAAGATTGAAAATTCAAGAATTGGAAAATGAGATTATTCTTACGTTAGATAATCCTTTGGGATCGAACAATTTTGAAGAAGAATATATTCAAGAAGATAAAGTGAACATCGTGTTAGACGGCGTGGATAGATTCTATAGATTTGAAGGGTATCAAATATTCCAAATGTTGAATTCTTCTGCAGGTGTATCTGATATAGCTGATGAAACGAAAGCTCGTTTGGTAGCACAATGTGATATCAAGAATTTTGAAAAAGATGCGGCTGGAAATGATTTAACTGGATTACCAATTGGTCGTTTAGTTAATTTCGAATACGATGAGGCTCTTGGTTTTGCCACTCCAGTTGAAAAAGTGAATGGCTCAAATCAAGGTATCAAGCATAGTTTTGTTGTGAAAGAAGATCAATTTGCTATTGGCGATAAAGCTTTAGTAAATCACAAAACGTATTACTATATCGCGATTGCATACGGACACAATCAGTTCAAAAAATATGATCCAAATGATCCAGCTAAATTGGATGGTCAAAAATTACCGTATATCGCTTCTCGTTTGAGTTATGATAAGTCAGGTATTAAGGCTGTTGCAGCTGTGCCTCACAATCCAAGACCGGAATTAGGAGGAACATCTCAATTAGCTGATTATGGTATGACGCCTAAAATCACAAGATTAGATGGTCATGGAAATGGTGGTAGAGTTTTAGAATTTACTTCTTCTACTGAATCGACTATTTTGAGTCAAGGATTTATGGCTGAGCCTGAATACCAACAAAACAAAGGGCCGATTAATATCAAGGTAGTTGATCCATTAAATTTAGTAGACGGTTATTTTGAAATCAAATTCACAGATTTTGATGCTAACGCGTCAAATTCAAATGCCGCGGATACTGCTTCGTGGGTTATCAATAGATATGACACAAAAGGAGGCAATCTTTTAGAGACTGTTTCATCTGAAAAGGCAATTAATATTGATAACGAACAAGTGATACCACAATGGGGTGTATCTGTACAAATTGCTCAAACTCCTTATTTTAAAGAGAAGGATGAAACAGGAAATAATACAGCTGAAACAACGACAATCTTAGAAAGTGAAATTATTTTCAAGGATTCTTCAAAAAGATGGTTGAGTTATGTTTCAGATGCGGATGAGTTTTCTCCGGTCAATTGGATTAGATCTGGAATTGTGGATGAATCTGATTATGTGGCCGCTGATTTGTATAATAACCTTGCTTGTTATAAAGATGAAGTGGGTAAAGATCCAGACAGAAGATGGACAAGGATTGCAGAGGGTCTAATGGCGCCTCATCGATTGGTTGGATATCAGTGTGATTTCATGCCACTAGCTTATTATAGACCGTCACCTGTTTATCCTGGAGGTCCGGAATCTTATAATGGAGGTGGTAGAATAAATGCGGGTCTAGCTTTTTCACCAAGTATTGATGTTGTTATTACGAATGATAAATCAAAATGGACGAAATGTATCGTTCTTGAACTAGGTCGTGATGCATCATTGAATGTTGGTGGCGCTAAGTCAGGAGCAATGCGTAAAAGTGCCAGTAAAGACATCGACGGAAACATTATAGCGGGAAGTACCGGACAAAGTTGGTTCCCAGGATATGCTATCGATCTAGAAACTGGTGCTCGTTTGCATATGGCCTTTGGAGAGAATTCTTTCTTGGGAAGTGATGGGGGAACGGACATGATTTGGAATCCTAGTCCAAGAAGATTCGACCAAGTAGGAAATCCTAAATTTGGTGGTATACAACCAATATATGTATTCAGTCACAAACAAAATACAATCAACAATTTGCTGAGTGGTGGATTCGATATGAGTGCATACAACAGCCAAGGTCCAAATAATATCGATGATATTGTTGCCCTAATGGAGTCTGTTGAAACAGGAAGTGGTACTGCTAAAACAGAATTCTACTCTAGTTTGAGTTGGATTGGTTACCCGCTAATGGCCGCCGATAGAGCTCAGTTTAATATTGAGACTGACGTACGAATTAGAATTCGAGTAAATAAAGAATACAAAGCGTTTGTAGCATCAAACAAGAATGGTGGCAAACCAATGTATTCTTGGGATATGGGTGAGTTGTCTACGAAAACGGGGCTTGATGAGGAACTTACAGATGTACTTAAAATGATCAACGTTGTTCCAAATCCGTACTATGCGTTCTCTGAATATGAAAGAGCTCGTTTGGATACGAGAGTGAAAATCACAAATCTACCTGATGTTTGTAATGTTAATATTTATTCAACCAATGGTAAATTAATTAAGTCATTCAAGAAAGATAGCCCGGTAACGAGCCTTGATTGGGATTTGAATAACAACATAGGTATACCAATTGCAAGCGGAATTTATCTAATTCATGTTGAAGTGCCAGGAATCGGTGAAACGGTCTTGAAGTTCTTCGGTGGAATTAGACAAGTCGACTTACAAGGAATATAATTTAGAAATGCAGAAGAAAATGAAAAATTCAATCATAAATATGAAAAGAAGTTTGTTTGTCTCGGCCATGATGATCGGATTATTCGCCTCAGCGGGAAACGAAGATCGTGTAGGTTCAAGTGGAGCTAGTATGCTATTAGTTAATCCATGGGCAAGAAGTTCTGCTTTAGGTGATGCAAATATTGCAAATGCTAAAGGTTTGGAAGCTTCTTACTTGAACATTGCAGGATTGGCTTTTACTGATAAAACTCAGTTAAAGTTCAATACCGCAAATTGGATGGGTAGTGCTGGTATACAGTTTTATTCGGCTGGTATTGCACAACGAATTTCGGATGATGGTGTACTCACGGTGAGTGTTCAATCCATGAACTACGGAGATATTGATGTCACAACCGTGAATATTCCAGAAGGCGGAATTGGCACATTTTCGCCCCGAACGAATATTGTAAACGTTGGTTATGCCAAGGCTTTTTCTAGTTCCATTTATGCCGGAATAAACTTGAAGGTACTTTCTGAAAGTATTTTCAACGTTAGAGGGAATGGAGTAGCAATAGATGCTGGTATTCAATATGTGACAGGTGAGCAAGACCAAATGAAGTTTGGAATCACTTTGAAAAATGTTGGACCGACTATTAAATATAAGGGTGATGGATTTACACTTCAAGCTAACAATGCAGAAACGTCGGCTTTGACATCATTAGACCAAAGAATTCAGGCGTATGAGTTACCATCTTTACTAGGGATTGGTGGTTCTTATGACTTTAATTTCGATGAAAAGAGTAAGTTGGTTATTGCTTTTGGGTATACGGCAAACTCATTTTTCTATGACCAGTTTCGCTTAGGAGCAAATTACGGAATGAACTTAGACAAGTTCGCATTCAATTTAAGAGCTGGATTTGTTTATGAGAAAAATTTGTTCTCTGCAGAAAACAGGTCAAATGCCATGGTTGGACCAACAGCTGGATTTTCAGTTGATGCATTAGTTGGAAAAAACCAAACAGCTTTAGGAGTTGAGTATAGCTCTCGATTCGCTGGTGCTTTTGGAATTGTTCACACTTTTGGTATTACAATAGACTTGAAATAAAAGAAACGTTAGTATCTTTGTTAAACAAGAGGGCTCATAAGGCTCTCTTGTTTGCATTTAATAACAATACTATAAAAGAATCGATATGTCCCAAATTTCTTATTATACAGCTGAAGGACTTCAAAAATTAAAAGATGAATTGCACGATATGAAAACCGTGCAGAGACCTTCAATTAGCGCCCAAATAGGCGAGGCACGTGACAAAGGTGATTTGTCTGAGAATGCCGAGTATGATGCTGCAAAAGAAGCACAAGGTTTATTAGAGATGAAGATTTCAAAATTGGAAGTCGTTCTTGGAAATGCACGTGTAATCGATGAAACGAATATTGATAATTCAAGAGTTTTTATTCTATCAAAAGTGAAGATTAAAAATATCAA
>DDBE01000227.1:29533-31047 GCA_002332715.1 Flavobacteriales bacterium UBA2040 | reverse complement strand
TGAAGATTAAAAATATCAAGAACGATATGGAAATGGAGTACACTCTTGTGGCTGAAAATGAAGCTGATCTAAAGGCAAAGAAGATTTCAGTTGACTCGCCAATTGGAAAAGGGCTATTAGGGAAGTCGAAAGGCGACTTGGCTGATGTGGAAACTCCAAATGGAATCATTCAGTTTGAAGTAATGGAAATTTCAAGAGGATGAGCACCATCTTTTCAAAAATAGTTTCTGGCGAGATTCCATCGCATAAAATTCACGAAGATGATAAGCATCTTGCGTTTTTAGATGTATTTCCTTTGCGCAAAGGGCATGTTTTGGTAATCCCAAAAAACGAAGTAGACTATATTTTCGATATGGAAGATAAAGATCTCGGAGAAATGATGGTTTTTGCAAAAACTGTAGCGAAGAAAATTAAAGGGGCTTGCCCTTGTACGAAAATTGGTGTGGCAGCTGTAGGGTTGGAGGTTGCACATGCGCACATTCATCTTATTCCAATTAATTCAGTATCGGATATGAATTTCCAGCAGGAGAAATTATCTTTGACCTCGAATGAACTTGAGGATATAGCCTCACGCATTCGAGCGATTCAGGTATGATATTTGATTTCTATGAAGAATGAAAAAAATATTTATGAAAAAAATGTTCAGAGTTATGTTGGCTTTCCTATTTGGAACCCAGGCATACGCTCAAAAAGAACAGAAGGACGAACTTAGCGTTTTATTCGTAGGGAATAGTTATACCCATATGAATGAGATGCCGTCTATTTTTGATAAAATTTGCAAATCGAAAGGAAAGACTGTTCATGTGGAGAAAAACACGAGAAGTGGAGCTTCATTTAACGTTCATACCACTCGACCGGATCTATTTGTAGCCATAAAAAGTCGACAATGGGATTACATTGTACTGCAAGGTTACAGTAGAGAGCTATCTTTCGCACCGGATTATTTAGACACGGCAACAATGCCTTTTATCAATACAATTATAGATTCAATAAAAGCCAACAATCCTTGTACCAACATTGTATTGCAAATGACGTGGGGATACAAAGAAGGTTTTGAAGAAAGAGAAGAAACGAGCACCTATGAGACCATGTCTGATCTTATCGCCGATGGATATCAATATTTGAGTGACTCATTGAATATACCAATTGTGCCTGTTGGTAAAGTGTGGCGTAAAGTCCGTGAAAGCAATCCAGAAATTGAATTGTTCGATGCGGATAAGGCACATCCTAGTAAAAATGGATCTTACCTCTCCGCGTGTACTTTTTATGCTTCCATGTTTAAAGAAAGTCCAGAAGGGGCGATGACCTCAACCATTAGCAATGCAATTGCCCCAATATTACAAAAAGTAGCCGGAGAATTTGTACTCAAGAGTTTTGAGCGCTATAGATTAAGTCAAAATTTTCATAGTTTTAATTGGAGCACAACACCTCAAGGTGAATATGTGCTTAAAGGGGTTGCTAGTTTTCAAAATGCATCAAGTGTAAAATGGGATTTTGGTGATGGATCAACTTCA
>DDBE01000227.1:13042-29152 GCA_002332715.1 Flavobacteriales bacterium UBA2040 | reverse complement strand
AAACCGACGCGTAAGCCGAAAATTAAACCAACCAAAGGAAATAAGCCCAAGAAGAAAAGCTAAGCTTTAAAAATCGCTTCTTTCACCTTCCGTAATGGATAGAACAAGTACCATTTGAACTTGTCGTAAACAACCGTCAACGGTTCTAAGTATTTGGTGAAGATCACGAATACGGTTATGAAGCAAATGGCTGCTCCAATGGCTTGGTAGGGATTAAAGGCATTCTTGAAGTATTGATTTAAGCCAATTCCAAAGATTCCACTGTATAGAACGATAACATGCACAATGTAAATTTGTAGTGTGTTTTGACCGATTTTTAGGAAAAGTGAATCTTTAACATTTAGATATTTTTCTATAAACATCAATACCCCAATTACAATTAGAACTTGTCCCAAACGGCCATAAAGCCAAGCATTGAAAGATAGATCAATTGGACTTTCAGGATGGATATATCTGAATCCTGCATCAACCGCTTCAAAAATACTGTAGCCGAATAGATTTAAAGTAGACCCTAAACCGATGAAGGTAATTGGGAACCAGTCTTGTCGCACAAAGTTGTGGAATCTATTCAACAATGCACCAACCATTCCGCCATAAAGAGAGAAAGCTACCCAAGGAACGATAGGGAAAACACTATTCGGACCTTTGATCATATTTTGAATGATTTCAGGCCAACCATTTAATAAATAAATCCCTTCAGGAAGATTTTTCAGAGAGGGATAAAAAGCAAAAAGAGTAGTTGCTGCTAGAAAATAATATAACCAAAGTGGACCCTTTCCAATCAACTTATACAAGCCGAAAATCAATAGAATAAACGCAATAGCTATACCGATACTTTGTAATACGTGAAAAGCAGTTACCCAACTACTTATATTTCCCGACAGATATTCAGGAAGGTTTTGTAGGTTCGTTTGTAAGAAATAGCCCCAGAACAATAACTCCAACGAGCGTCGAAATCCTTTTTTTACCCTCTTGTTTTTGAAATAACCAGCTTGCATATTGTTGGTCAACAAGTACACGAATACAAGTCCAGTAACCGCAAAGAACATTGGGGCGGTGAAACCTCGCACAAAATTCCAGGCACCGTAGACTAAATTATCGTCGTTGCGATAAGCATCGTTCAAGGTAAGTCCTATAAAATGACCTTCCAACATCAACAAAATTGCAATAGAACGGGCCATATCGATAAACTTCAACCTTTTTCTCGGCGCCTTAACTATAACAGATGCTTCTTCACTCATTAATAAGGTTTTGTACAAAGTTAAAAGAATCTATTTTTTAGCCACTATAAGTGTATTGTTCCTGTCAAAACCAGTCGAATTTCTTCTTCACTATTTTTTGATTTCAAATAGACGGACTTGACCACCTTTCCATCGTAGTTCGTTGGATCAAAAACTACTTTAACAATAGTAGATTCACCAGGCAACAATGTTGATTTTTCCAAGTCGGCCACGCTGCAATCACATGGGGATCGAGGTGGGACTATTTCAATAGAATGGTCGTTGGTGTTGGTGACCGTATAGGAAACTTCCACTTTTTTGTTTTTCGTAATGATGCCAAGGTCTATTATGTTTTCTTTTGCAGTCAGTGGTAAATCGACAATACTGTCTTTAATAAATTGGACACTTTGAATTTCTATTTTCCGTTCCAATCCTGCTGCACGCGAGTAAACCGAGTTTTTTTGATCATTTAAATTGTCGCTCACCAAAGTATTTGCGGTGTATTCACCAAATGGAACTTCGGTAAACGTGAGTTTTCCTCCATTTACAGCAGTTTGGGCTATGTATTCTTTAAAAATATCACCTTCATACGCATTCAAATAATTGACAAGAGAGGCGATTCTTCTTTTTGTAAGATTGACATTATAATCACTTTTAGCGAGTGGAGAGGCAAATCCTTTAATCGTTAGGTTGATTTTGGCGCCTTTAGAAAGCTCATCGAAAAGTAAATCTCTGAACTGATTCAAATCCTTTACACCTTGATCGACATATTCTATAAAGAAACTTTCGATATCTTCTTTTGCATCATCCGATTTCTCACCTGTCAAACCAGTTGAATATTCGTTTTGGTATTTGTCCAACATCTCTCGATATTCGATGTAACTATTGATATAGTCCACTTCTGACGTTGGTAATGCACTTCGTGGATTAGGTACATCGTTATGAAAATAAAGAGTAACAGGCAGTCGTTTACTGAGTTCAGCCAAGGTTTCTTCCTTTGTGATTGGTGGTTCAATTTCAGGGAATTCAATCTTAAAAATGTCGCTACAACACGTTGGATTTTTGCTGTAGTTTACGCCTAAACGATTGCTTGTCAAATAGTGATTATTCGCATCAATAAAGAAGTACAAATCATTTGCAGGACTGTTGTACGGAAGTCCCAAATTGAAAGGTTCGCCCAATTTTTCTTCATATTGGGAGGAAAAAATGTCCAAACCACCCATTCCGTCGCACCAAGAACTAGAAAAATACAAAGTTTTGGTTCGCTTGTCCCACCAAGGCGAAATTTCGTTGTCGAGTGAATTGAGCGATTTTATGTTTCTCACTTTCCCGTATTGATTGCCATTTTTTATTTCAGAATACCACAAATCTAGACCTCCTTCGGTTCCATTTCTGTCGCTTGCAAAAATCAAAATTTCCTTTCCATCCCAATCGGCAATGGCAGGCATGGTGGTGTTACTGCCTGATTCGTTGATGATAGATCCTAGCGAATCGACACCAAACCATTTTCCGTTTCGGTATTGAGCAACCATTATTTTACAACGGTATTGATGGCTATCATCAGCACATAAACTGAAATAGTAGCGCGAACTATCGAGTGAAAAAACGCCGTTACCAGCACTCATATTATCGAAATACAAACTTTCAATCAACTCCGGTTTTTCTTTGCCCATATTCGTCAAGTCCTGCTGATAAAGCAAGGTTCGGTAAATATTTGAATATACTTCTTCATTACTTGAAATAGAATCAGCCTTAAGCGAAGAGAAAATTAATTTCCCGTCGAGCACCATGTGACCAAATTCCGCATCTTCAGAGTTTACTGTGCTTGCCAAAGGAGCGATAGGATATTTTCCTTCGAATTGTTCTTTAGCCCACAAACAACTCTCAATTTCGCGCCGCGACTTTTGATAGAAATATCCTTTTTTGTCTTTGGCGTATTTCTTTTTGGCCTTTTTGAACGTTTCTAGCGCTTCCTCATATTTTCCGTTCTGTTTTTGCATCAATCCCAACTGAAGCAAACTTGCAGGGTGAATCAACGTTTCTTCTCGTTTATAGACTTTCTCGTAATAATATTCGGCTTTTTTATAATCCTTGTAAGCACGGAGTGTTTCTGCGTAATTCCACAAAATATCAACAGAATTAGAGTCAATCGCCATCGCTTTTTGATAGTAATCGAGAGAATAATAATAATCTCCCTTTTGAAATTGTTCTTCCGCGTATTTGAGATATTTACTCAATTCCGATTGGCTGAAACTATGCGCCGAGCAACCAAAAACCAAGAAAAGGATTAGATATAATCTGGGCATACTCGGTGTATTATTTTTTTAGGTTTAACAGAGGTCAAAATATAACGGACCGCAAATTCGATTCCTCCACGTGCACCGCTGGCTTGTGTGAGTTTTGAAAAGTTTAAATCATAACTCACCCCAAAGAACCAATTCTGATAATCCATTCCTGCGGAGAAGTATATCGCATCCTTTAGTCGATACCAAACTCCACCTTGTACAGCTCTGTATACTACTTTTTGATTGTTTAAGATATATTTTATCGACGACCCTAAAACGACTTCACGATACTTTCCTTGTAACGAAATATTGGCCGATGGTTTCAAAAATAAATCAGAATGCAACTGATGCTCGTAGTTTGCAAAAATATTGGTGCGAATGTCACGTGTAATTGTTTGTCCGAAAAAACCTTGGTTGGGACGATTGAGGTTGTAGAATCCAATTCCAGAATTCAATTTCCCTTTCGAATTGATTTTCCAATCGAAAACTGTTCCTATGCCTGTCGACAAATTCGTTTTACTATCGGTTTGAAAAACCTCGTTTTTGGACAATCCTGGATCAAACTCGACACCGTTGAACTGATTGTCAAAATAGAACTTATTCGCGTTGAGTCGACGTTGGTTCATTCCTAAATTAATTCCAGGGCGGATGGAAAAACTCGAATCTTTATTCAAAGGAATGAATACATTTACATTTCCCTGAATTTCAAGAGTTTTTAATTGTCCGTCGCCTACAACATCTTGAAATACAAGTAGTCCGTAACCAATTTCTTTTTGCTTTTTCGTAACAATACGACTATCAGCTGAAACAGACAAAGTTTGAAAAGGAACGGTAACACTTCGCCACTGATCACGATAATTGGCTATAAAACGAAAATCGCCTTTAAAATTTCCGGCTTGACCGGGACTTTGGTAGATTGGATTGTCTGGAAACTGTGACCAATGAATGTCTTGCGCCCAATTTTTATTGAACGAGATACCAGTGAACAGAATAAAGAATAGAATTTGCCTTTTCATTACCACCATGAAATTACGTAAAAAAAAAGACCTCGACAAAAGAAAAAACGTGTCCTACCGACCGTAAATCGAAGGGCTATGGATTGGAAATAGAAACTGGTAAAATTTTACCTTGGAAGAATTTGGATCCAGTATAAAGAAAATCGGCTATGAATTTCGCCATTTCTTCCGGTTGATGTGGCGCTTCGTATCCTGGAAAGGCCTCTTCCAACATTTCTGTTTGAACAGCTCCAAGACAGAGACAATTCATTGCGATTTTCGTGTCTTTGTATTCTTCCGAAAAGAGTTCGGTAAAACTACAAATTGCTGCTTTTGAGGTAGAATATGCGCTCAGACCGGGAAACTTCAAACTACCTTGATATCCGCCCATAGAGCTTATATTCACCACATGGGAGCCATTTTTATTCAAAAAAGGTACAGCAGCTTGCATGGTCTGAAGAATACCGAGAATATTTACTTGATAACACGATTGAAGTTCTTCTGCTGTGATTTCGGTAAACGGTTTGTTGACCAGTTTTCCTGCGTTATTCACCATGAAATCTATGGTGCCAATAGTTTCGAAAATCGCTTTCGCATCGGCACGAACAGTTGGAGATTCTAAGTCGAAAGAATGAAATAGAATATTGGTATGTGCCGAAAATGCGTCGTTGTTGTTTCTAGAAAGAGCATAAACTTCGTTGTCGGGATTGCTCGCCAATTCAAGGACTAATTCCTTGCCGATTCCTCTGCTAGTTCCTATGACAACGATTTTATTCATCGAACGAGATTGTTACCTTATCTGCTGTTGGAATGGCTTGACAACATAGAATATAACCTTCAGCAACTTCTTCGTCCGTCAATGAATAATTCAACTTCATTTTCGCTGAACCTTCCATCACTTTTGATTTACATGAGCTACAAACTCCACCACGACAAGAGTAAGGTGGGTCGTATCCTTCTGAATTCAATTGATCCAAAATTCCTTTTCCTTTCGGTGTGTAGTGAATGGGAATGGATTCTCCTTCCAAAATTATCGTAACATCGCTGTCGATTTCCTCCGAATCACTAATGGCAGGTTTCACCTCGTCAGGAGTCGGTGCGCTAAAAAGTTCCAATTTGATCTTTTCTTTTGGAACGCCAAATTCAGTTAGTTTTTCCTGAACACCTTCAATCATCGCCAAGGGACCACAAAGGAAAAAAGCATCTGCTTTTAAAATTTCGATGTGCTCTTTGATGTATGCATCGACAGTTTCTCTATCTAACAGTCCAACTCTAGGGTGATCTGAGTCTGAATTTTGGTAATAGAAATTTGTGGAAAGTTTTGAAAGTGAACCAATTTCAGATTTGAACATGGTCGCATCTTCGGATTGGTTTCCATACACCAAGTGCATGACGCCACCTGTTTGTTGCAGCTTCTTTGCAATCGATAAAATAGGAGTAATCCCACTTCCACCAGCAAATGCGACCACATCACGATGTTCGTCCTCCAACTTAAAATTCCCTTCTGGACTGCTACACAAAATAGCGTCGCCCACTTTGATGTCTTTTTTGAAATAATTCGAAATAAGACCTTTTTCCATTGCTTTCACTCCAATTGAAAGATCTTCATCCGTTCCACTACATATTGAGTATGAACGTCTATGTTCTTCCCCATTTAAGGTAATTGAAAAGTTCAAATATTGTCCTGGAATAAAGGTGAATTTGTCTTTTAAATCACCAGGAATATCAAGTACTACCTGTACAGCGTCTTCCGTCAAATGGCGAAGTTCTTTGATGCTTACAGTATAAAATCCGCGTGGAATCTTATTTTCTTTCTTTTTTCGGCTAAATAACCCCATAATTCTTATTCGTCAAATGATACTATTATTTTATCGCTAGTAGGGTGAGCTTGACAAGTTAAGATAAATCCGTCAGCTACTTCTTGTTCGTCAAGAGCAAAATTTACATCCATACGAGCACTTCCTTCTATTATTTTTGCTTTGCAAGTGCAACAAACGCCACCTTTACAAGCAAATGGTAGATCGGCACCCGCTTCGTACGAGGCGTCCAAAATCGTTTGTCCAGGTTTCAGATTAACAGGGAATTCGTCGCCATCCAAAATCACAATTACGTTTGATTTCACATCATGCAAAGCAGCTTTTTTTGCTTCAGGTGACGGTTCGTGACCTTCTGTGGTAAACAATTCAAAATGAATATTTTCAGACGCGACCCCTCTCGATTCTAAGGCTTTTTTTGCAGCGAAAATCATCGATTCTGGACCACAAAGAAAAGCTTCATCAACTCCCTCATGTGCCAAAAATGCATCGTATAGTAATCCGCATTTTTCTTCGTCAATTCTTCCTTTTTGAATTTTATTCCCTAAACTTTCTCTTGACAATATGTGCGTAATGCGTAAATCGTCCAAGTGCATGTTTTTAAGCGATTCTATTTCTTCTCTAAAAACAATGCTGCCCGTGTTTTTATTTCCGTAAAAAAGGCTAACAACACTTTTGGGTTCCTCTTTCAGAATGGTTTTAATGATGGAAAGAACAGGTGTAATTCCAGATCCAGCAGCAAACAAGGCATACGATTTTGCATTTTCAGCATTCGTTTTTACTTGAAAATTACCCATGGGTGTCATCACATCTAATTCATCTCCAGCTTTCAATTCGCGATTAGTATAGGTAGAAAATTTTCCTTTTTCGACTTCTTTTACAGCTACTTTCCATTCGTTTTCAAAGGGAGAAGAGCAAAGTGAGTAAGAACGACGTATATCTTCACCGTTTATCATGGCTTTCAAGGTCAAATATTGTCCTGAAACGTAAGAATAGTCAGATTTTAAGTCATCTGGAACATCAAAAGCAATTGAAACACAATCTGCGGTTTCTCTAATTACCTCCTTGATTTTTAAAGAATGAAATTTTGGTGTCATTTAGTAAAGCCAATTTTGGGGGCAAATTTACGGTTTTTAAAGGTGCCAAAAACATGATTTTGCAATCTAGAATGAAAGTAATCTATTTTAGTTTTAGAATCACCTTGATTGGAATCAAACGTATTAGGCCAATATAGGTTTAAAGGAGCATTAAAGCGATATTTAAAACCATAATCGGTATAAATGAAGATTAAAAAATGAACGTAAGGTTAGAACGGTTGTACAGAAAAGAAAAAACCATGAATAACCTACTCATTATACTTCTTTTATTTTCCCCTTTTTTCAACAGCAATGCACAAAGCGAGTTGGTGGGTAAGACTTTTAAAACGAATGTATTAATCGGTCAGAAAGCATACGGAAATGACGATAACTTGAAAATTGAATTGTCCATTCTAGAGAAAGAAAATCCTTGGGGGCTTTTCATTGTATTAAATGCAGATGGTTCATTCCGTTCGTATAACCAAGGTTGGTGCGGAAACGAATGTAGGGTCAAAATAAAAGGAATATATAGAATTGAAGGTGAGACTGTTGAGTTTGTTGTGAATGAAATAAAGTATTCGGATATTTGTCCAACAAAACCGACTGAAACGGGAGAGTTTTCTTATGGGAAGTTCACTATTTCCGAAGAGGATGGAGCTGTTGTTTTAGTGAAGTAAACTTTGCGCCCTTTGCTGGAAACCAACCATACTCATACTTCCCTGCCAAAACGTCACCTTATTTTTTTTGGCTCAATTTTCGTCTAATCTCACGCATGGGTAAAAAGAAGGAAAGAAAAACGGATATAAGTTTCAAATGGGCGTTCAAAGAATACATTTGGCCACGAAAGAAACTAGTTGGAATCGGATTGTTTTTAATCGTTATTCGAAGTTTTTCTGGACTTGTTTTGCCGTACACCTCCAAAGCACTTTTGGACGATGTTATTCCAAATAAAAATGGAGATTTACTAGGTACTTTGGTCATTATAACGGTGACTGCTATCGTTATTCAAGCCGTTACTTCCTTTACATTAACCCGATTACTAAGTGTCGAAGCGCAAAGGTTGATTTCTATACTGCGTACCCAAGTTCAACGAAAATTATTGGCTTTACCCATTCGCTTTTTTGATGACAACAAATCTGGAGCCCTAGTTTCACGTGTCATGACAGATGTGGAAGGTGTCCGAAATTTGGTTGGAACAGGTTTAGTACAATTGGTTGGTGGAACTTTAACATCAGTTGTGGCCTTGATTATGTTGATCAATATCAATGCATGGATGACCTTGTTCGTTTTGTTACCAGTGGCCGTTTTTGCAATAGTAGCATTGAAAGCCTTTGGATATATTCGACCTGTATTTCGTGAAAGAGGTAAAATAAATGCTGAAGTTACCGGGCGTTTGACCGAAACTTTGGGCGGAGTTCGCGTCATCAAAGCTTTCAACGCCGAAGAATCAGAGAATTTAAGTTTCGAAAGAGGCGTGGAGCGCTTGTTCCAAAATGTGAAGAAAAGTTTAACGGCAACCGCTGCCATGTCGAGTTCAGCAACGCTATTGTTGGGAATAGCTTCGGCGGGAATCATGGGCATCGGAGGTTATTTCATGATCGGCGGTTCCATGACAACAGGTGATTTCTTGGCCTTTACTTTGTTGCTTGGTTTTTTGGTGGCACCGATTGTTCAAATGAGCAACATCGGAAGTCAATTGACAGAAGCGATGGCAGGCTTGGACAGAACGCAGGAATTGATGCAAATGAAAGAAGAGGATGATCCTGAAGTGAGAACGATTGAGTTGGATAAAATAGAAGGAGAAGTTATTTTTAACGATGTTCGTTTCGCTTATGAAGATGAAAAAGAAGTGCTACATGGCATTTCTTTCGAAACGAAGGCGGGAAGCGTAACGGCTTTGGTCGGTTCGTCTGGTTCAGGAAAATCAACGATAGCTGGATTAGCAGCTACCTTTTTAGAACCAGATAGCGGAATGGTGACTTTAGATGGTCACGATTTGTCTAAAGTAAAATTGAGTGCGTTTAGAAATAAGTTAGGAGTGGTATTGCAAGATGATTTCTTGTTTGAAGGAACAATACGTGAGAATATTTTATTTCCACGTCCGAATGCGACGGAAGAAGAATTGACGAGTGCCGTGAATGGAGCGTATGTGAATGAATTCACTGACCGATTTGAAGACGGATTAGAAACTGTAATTGGCGAAAGAGGCGTGAAATTGTCTGGAGGTCAGAAACAAAGAATCAGCATAGCCCGAGCTATTTTAGCGAATCCACGAATTATTATTTTGGACGAAGCGACTTCCAATTTGGATACAGAAAGCGAATCGTATATCCAACGTAGTTTGCAGACCCTGATCAAGGACAGAACGACTTTCGTCATTGCTCACCGTTTGAGTACCATTCAAAAAGCAGATCAGATTCTAGTAATCGAACAAGGGAAGATTGTTGAGACAGGGAAACACGATGAGTTGATCGCGAAGCAAGGAAGATATTACGATTTGTATACTGTGCAGAGTAGAATATAATTAATTCGTCACGAATGTTTTCTATCCAAAACTCCGGACCCAATTATTTGCATCAACTCCCATGTGCACACAGCGATAATTGCCATTCGGATTCAAAGTAGGTTTGAAGGTCGGTGTAAAATTCAAGGTCACATTACTCAATTCATAAAACGTCCACATCTTATCCGTGGTATACGTTCCGCTGAATAACTGATTGGTAGAATCCGTCACCAAAGAAAAGTAAATCACGTTTCCTTCGGTTTCATCTGTTGTCCAATCAAAATTGGGTGTCGTGCCTGTTTCTGTAATTTGAATCTTGTTGTTGATGTCTTTAGTTGGTCGTTTTAGCGGGTCTAAGAAAATGGGATCTGAAATGTGCAGTTTTTTATCTACTTCATAGGTAACGATAATCCATTTTTCGTCCAGAATGGGTGGAGAAAGAAATCGGCCCATTTGTCCTTGAAAAAGTGATTCTGATGGAAGATTTCAGATGCTATATTTTCGCTAGTTTTCAGGGTCAGAAACGTCTTTGGATGTAGAGAACAAATGAATGTTTTCGGCACCTGGTTCAACGTAATAGAAAATAGAAGTCGGCAGGGATGAATTTCCAATAAAAGTTGTGTTGGAACCAGCGGCGCACGCAATTAGAAAATCGTGGTTCATTTCACTTTTGCCGTACACGTATTCTTCCATGTCGCTGAGTGGCAACACACCATCGTTCTTAAATTAAATTAAAGCCAAGATTATACTTCCAAGGACGAAAAAATTCTTCATTAGCAGATTATTTTATTGTCAATTCGTAAGGCAAACGCATTTGAATTCCGGACATAGCTTCCACTTTTTTCCATTGATCCAAAGCATTGACAAACAAAGCTGGCATTTTTTCTGTTTTAACCATAGCTTTATTTTCACTTTCTTCAATCATTTCGGCAATGGCTTCCCATTTGTCCTCTCTGCGCAAAGGGTAATAGATTACGTTTATTTCACCTTTGGAAATTCCTGCTGTTTTCGCAGCATAATCAATCGCTTCTTCCAATCCTCCCAGCTCGTCGACTAGTCCAATTTTCTTGGCATCCGCTCCTGCCCAAACACGTCCGCGAGCAATTACATTCACTTGTTTTTTTGTCATATTTCGTCCTGATGCAACACGGCCTAAAAAGGTTTCGTAAATGTCGTCAATTTGCCCTTGAACCATAGCAACCTCTTCAGGAGTCAGTCTTCTATTGGTGCTCAAAGCTTCGTGCTTGTTGGTTGAAATATAATCGAAGCTCATGCCCAATTTATTTTTGAACATATCGGCGGTATACGGAATTGCGCCGAATACACCAATGGAGCCGGTGATAGTAGTCGGTTCTGCAAAAATCTTGTAGGCTGGTGCGGCCATGTAGTATCCGCCAGATGCAGCCACGTCTCCCATCGATACGATGACTTTCTTTTTCTTGTTGGTCAAATCAATTTCACGCCACATTTGCTCGCTGGCAATTGCACTTCCACCACCACTGTTGATGCGCAAAACAACGATTTTCACATTGTCATTCTCACGCGCTGCTTTCACTTGTTTGCAAATATCTGTTGAGGTCATTCCATCGCCATCTACAGAAATGCCACCTTCCGCCAAAATCACGGCAATGTTTCCTTTAGAACCTTTGGCGATTAAATCACGCTTCACGTTTTTCGCAGCATATTTCTCAAAATTGATCATCGCAATTTTTTCATTTGCTTTTTTACCTAATTTAGAGGTAATCATTTTCATCATTTCATCTCGGTATTTCACGCCATTCATCAATTTGTGTTTCACGGCATCTTCCGTATTTACAGCTAACATTTCATCAGCGATGTTGTTGATTTTATCCGTCGAAACGTTTCTAGCTTCAGAAATATCTCCAATTAAATCATCCCATATTGTTTGGATATACGAGATCAATTGCAAACGGCTAGAATCGCTTATTTTGTCCAGGAAAAACGGCTCCATGGCACTTTTGAAATCATTGTCTTTTCCACGTATCACTTGAAGCTCTAAATCTAACTTATCAAGCGTACCTTTGAAAAATGTTACTTCACCAGCCAAACCGAGCATTTCGAAATTACTTGCTGGGAAACCATAGACCTTGCTCGCTGCAGAAGAAATGTAATACTCTTTTAAAGTAGTGACTTCGCCTGAGTTGTACGCCAAGGTCCATTTTCCAGATTTTTCAAAACGATCAATCGCTTTTCTGATTTCTTTTGCCGTCGCGAAGTTGCACTGCAAACCTTCCAATTCAAGATAAAGCCCTTTGATGTTTTCATCCTTTTCCGCCATTTTCAATGCCTCTAGAATGTCTGCCAATCCGATCTGATTGTCAAAACTCAAGGAGACTGGATTGAATTGAGTACTTGTTCTTTCAGCGATTGGTTTGTCTAATTTCATGTGAAGCACAGCGTTCATCGGTGCTGAAACACCAGTAGATTCACCAATGGAAGAGAAGCTTCCAATTATTCCAAATACAGCAATTAACCAAATGATAAAACCAATTATTGATACGATTAAGGCAGCTAAAAGACTAGGCCAAAAGATATTTCCGAATCCAACTTTACTTTTCATGATTTTTGTTTTGATGTACAAATTTAATCAAAAGCAAAGCATTTGCTTTTTTTCTTAACAATTCTTATGGCAGAAAAAATTGTGAAATTCGATTCCAAGAAAGGGGTGAAACAGGAGTTTTAATATCCGTGAAAATTCCGTTACTTTGTGAGACATAAATCATAACAAGACAAATGAAAAACGTAATTTTCACGATAGTTTCAATACTTTTTATATCCGTTTTAAATGCACAAGATTATTCTCGTGTTAAAATCAACACCGATCAAGAAGGATTGAAACGCTTATCTGAACTAGGTTTAGCGGTTGATCATGGCACGCATAAACCAGGCTATTTTTTTATTTCAGATTTTTCGAAGGAGGAAATTGCGACAATGAGAACGGAAGGTTTTACTATTGAGATTTTAATTGCTGACGTAAAAAAGCATTATGCAGAGCAAAACAAGTTCGATGCCATTTCAGTTAAAAATGAAACATGTCCGCCAAATTCAGCTGGAGGCGGAGGATTCGACCCTATAGTTCCGACCAATTTCAATTTAGGAAGCTACGCTGGCTTTTTAACCTATCAAGAAATGCTTGATAATTTGGACGCTATGCACGCCCTTTATCCAAATTTGATTAACCAAAGATCTGCCATTGACACATTCCATACAATCAACGATTCTGTAATTTATTGGGTTCGAATGTCAGATAACCCCAACATTGATGAAAACAACGAGAAAGAAGTGATGTACTCAGCTGTTCATCATGCGCGTGAACCGAATTCAATGTCAGCAACCATTTTTTACATGTGGTATTTGTTGGAAAATTATGCTGGTTCAGAAGAAATTCAACATCTATTGAACAACACGGAAATGTATTTTGTACCCTGTTTAAACCCAGATGGATATATCTACAATGAGCTAACGGATCCGAATGGTGGTGGCATGCATAGAAAAAACAGACGAAATGTAGGGACTTCAAACAAAGGGGTGGATTTGAACAGGAATTATTCTTACGGTTGGGGAACGACGGGAATCAGTTTTGATCCTAACAATGATACTTATCCTGGAACTGGTGCATTTTCTGAAGCTGAAACACAAGCCATGCGTTGGTTTTGTGAAAATCATGATTTCAAATTAGCTTTCAATGCGCATACTTATGGAGATTTAGTCTTGTTCCCAATTGGTACAACTAGCAACGAATTTGCGATTCACCATAATTATTTCGATCGATTTACTGGATACATGGTGCAATACAATGGTTACAATAATATGAAGTCGTCTGGTTTATATCCAGCTTCCGGAGATTCGGATGATTATATGTACAACGATGATTTATCGAACAAACCTCGAATTTTTGCGATGACACCTGAAATTGGAGGAACTGGCGGATTTTGGCCTGCATCAAGTCAAATAATACCAAACTCGAAAAACATGGTGTTCCCAAATTTAATGCTGGCGCATATTGCACATACCTATTTAATTGTTGAAGATCAGGATCCTGAAAGATTGGCGACTGCCACTGGAAATTTCAACCATTTATCAGAGAGAATTGGAATGGATACTGGGAATGTGATTGTTCAAATTCAACCTTTGCAAAATATCGTAACAATTGGCGGTCCTTTAAATTATGATTTGGCTCAAATAACACCACAAACTGGAACGTTTGCTTATACTCTGTCGCCTGGAATTGCGATAAACGATACAATTATATATGTGCTTGAAACGGTTTATCCAACATGGACGCATAGAGATACGCTAGTAAAATTATTTGGAACGTATCCGGTTTTTATTTTCGACGATGCGAGCACTGCAGGACAATGGAATGGACCATGGACGACTGAAACACACACAACCTATTCGGCAAGCAAAGCGTACAGCGATTCTGAAAGTGGGAGTAATCCTGCAAACTATGCGAATAATTCTTCTCGAATTTTTGAGTATGCGACGCCAATTGACCTGACAAACGCCAATTATGCCGATGTTTCCTTCTTTGCGAAATGGGAGATAGAAGCGGATTATGATTATTGTCAATTTCAAGTTTCAATCGATAATGGAAACTCTTGGATTGGACAATGCGGTCTTTATACAGTTGCCGGAACAAGTGCAAATGGTTCTGTTCAACCCAATGGAAAACCAATTTGGGAAGGAACGAAAAACTGGGTGCGTGAAGAGATTTCTCTTTCGGATTATTTAGGGGAGACGATTAAAGTTCGCTTCATTCTGGAAGCTGATGGAGGTGTTCGTCAAGACGGATTCTACTTCGATGATTTCACCGTTCACAAAGGAACTTCTGGTGCTGGTTTAGATGAAAATCAATTGTATTTCACTTTGTATCCGAATCCGTCACAAGGTGATTTTGTGATTAGTTCAAGTGAA
Source organism: Flavobacteriales bacterium UBA2040 (assembly GCA_002332715.1). Lineage (GTDB taxonomy): Bacteria > Bacteroidota > Bacteroidia > Flavobacteriales_D > Crocinitomicaceae > UBA2040. Next base: position 14,321 of record DDBE01000227.1, on the reverse strand, counting down.
AATTTATTGGGAAGTTCATACCAATTAATGGATGCCAAGGGAAAAGTTGTTTCGTCTGAATTGATTTCAAACATTGCAAGCGAATACATTGTGAAAACTGATGAATTGGCGAACGGGATTTACACTTTGGTTCTTCAATCGGCTAATGGACAAACGGCCCCGCCTAAGAAGTTGGTGTTGATGAAGTAGGGAAGTAATCATAGTCACTTTCCCGGCGCTAACGCTTGGTCTTCAAAAGCTTTACTTTTTCTTCTCCTGGCAGGGGGGACCGAGGGAGGTGTCTCCCCGAGCTTAAAGAAAACAATTCTAAATAAAAAAGACTTCTCCATTCTCAACTCTTAATCTTGATTCCGTATTGTTCATGTACAAACTTCCTGTCCCCAAACCATGATGTCTGTCAATAGGGAACGTCGATGTAAATTGCGCAATACACGCCAAGCCCACATTAGACTCCAAAGCTGAAGTCATCCACCAGTTGATGTTTCGTTCCTTGGCTAATTCAATCCATTCTTTAGACCCAAGAATTCCACCGTGTAAAGATGGTTTTAGAATAATGTATTGTGGTTTGATATTGTCGAGCAGTTTGATTTTATCTTCTTTTGAATGAATGCCGATTAACTCTTCATCCAAAGCAATGGGTAGAATTTTTTCATTGCAAAGTTCAGCCATTAATTCATGCTGATTTGGAGAGATAGGCTGTTCGATGGAATGTAAATTCAATTTCGCCAGTTTCGTAAGTCTTTCACGAACATTTTCCTTTGTGAAAGCTCCATTTGCATCCACTCGTAGAATCATTTTATCCTTTGAATGCGCGTTGCGTAGCGTTGAAAGCAATTTTAATTCACTTTCAAAATCTATTGCGCCCACTTTCATTTTGATACAATTAAAGCCAAGTTCAATTTTTTCGGCCATCTGATTCTTAATGAAATCAGGCGAACCCATCCAGACCAAACCATTGATTGAAATTTTCTGTTTGCCCTGATAAAAAAGCGTATCGAAATACATTTCAGATTTGCCGGAAGACCAATTTAAGACAGCCGATTCAAATCCAAATAGGAGTGAAGGGTATTTTTCAAAATCAGAATAAATAGTTATTTTTTCCTTTATTTCGGATAGTAAATCATATTCTTTGAGACCTTCGAATTCTGTGAAATTGATAGATGATGCCTGTTCTTGTAGTTTCGCAAGTGCGTTCTCATACTGTTCAATACTTTCAAAATCGGGACTCAATCCGGTAATAACACTGCATTCCCCTAGACCTATTTTCCCATTTTCCAGT
>DDBE01000227.1:5500-12836 GCA_002332715.1 Flavobacteriales bacterium UBA2040 | reverse complement strand
GAGGGACTCAATCCGTTAATAACACTGCACTCCCCGAGACCTATTTTCCCATTTTCCAGTATTTGGATAAACCAGGCCTGTTTCTCTGTCAAAACTCCTCTGGATGTGCCACTTGGAGTTTTGAATTGAAATATTCTATGTTCGAACCTAATATCCATGAATCAAATTGTGGAAAAAATGAGATATGAATTGGACATTAATCAAAATGCCGAAAACCAAAGAAATAGCGAAAGTATTCAAGGCTACTTTTTTCAATTCAGGATCAAGATCTTCCTCATTGTCTGTCTCCAAAACACGTTTCAAATGGAATAACAAAGGAATAAGTGCAATAATTGAAAGTGGCGCTAAATCCCCAAACATCAAGGACGAAAAAGCAAAAGCGAAACAAGCAAGGAGAATCAAAGCGGTGTGATAAATTTTTGCTTGATGAATTCCCATTTTTACTACCAAAGTAAACTTGTCCGATTTTTTGTCGTTGACATGATCTCGCATGTTGTTGAGATTCAAAACCGCAACGCTTAAAAGTCCTACTCCAACCGCAACGGGAACAATTTGCCAGTAAAAAAACGGCGCATATAATCCGTAAACGCCAAGAACGCTAACTAGTCCAAAAAAGATGAAGACAAACAAATCTCCTTTGCCGCTATAGCCGTAAGCTTTTTTGCCAAGTGTATAAAAAAGTGCAGCCAACGTCGCTCCAATTCCGAGGAAAATGTACATCCAAATGCGACTTGAGGACATTTCACGTCCAGCCACCCATATGAGTAATCCTGCAAAAATCAAACTCAAGGCAGATAGAAACGCAACGGCTTTTTTCATTTCTGAAACGGAAATTTCTCCCGTTTGAGTCGTACGTTTCGGTCCTACACGGTCTTCATTATCAGTTCCTTTTAAATGATCGCCTAAATCGTTGGCAAGGTTTGAAAGTACTTGGAGAAAAATAGTTGTGAAAAGACTAAGAATAAAAATTAACGCGTTCCAATAATCCAATTTTAGCGCTATTAGCGATCCAACAATAATTCCCGACAGAGAAAGTGGCAGTGTTCGCAACCGCATTGCTTTGAGCCAAACCTTCGTTTTATCCATTGTCCAAATTTAAGGTTTATCAAGAGTTAATGCCACGAATACACGAATTTTCACGAATTGTTTGTGAAAGAAACTGATTGTCCTCATTAAAGTCAAATTGAAAACATAGTTTGATTCAAGTTTTAGTCTAATTTAAAAACAAGGTACTAACCAATCAAAATTCATGTTCATTCGTTTCTTCGTAGCAAAAAGAAATAGAAATCTCATGAAAATTTATTATGTTTGCATAGTAAATATCTCAAGATGGAAAGACCAGCACTTTGTAAATTATTGAATATTGAGTTTCCAGTTATCATGGCACCTATGTTTTTGGTTTCCAACGATAAAATGATAATTGAATCGGTGAAATCGGGCATTACCGGAGCGATTCCAGCGTTGAATTATCGAACGACCGACGAACTTCGTACAGCGATTCAAGGTATAAAAGAGGAAGTGGACGGACCGTTTGGGATCAACTTAATCGTTAATCAATCTAATTTCAGATACAAGGAACAATTGAAGGTTTGTTGTGAGGAAAAAGTGGCATTTATCATCACTTCTTTAGGTTCGCCCGAAGAAACGATTCGCGAAGCACATAAGGTTGGAACAAAGGTCTTCTGTGATGTCACTGATTTGAAATTTGCCAAGAAAGTGGAAGCACTAGGTGCCGATGCATTAATAGCAGTGAACAAGGAAGCTGGAGGGCACGCAGGAAATATACCGATGAATGAATTGGTTCCGATGTTGAACGAAAACTGCTCTATTCCAGTACTTTCAGCTGGTGGAATAGGCACTGGACGAGAATTGAAAGCAATAATCGTAAAAGGAGCTGCAGGCGCTTCAATGGGCAGTATTTTTATCGCGACGGAAGAAGCGCCGGTTTCTCAAGAATACAAGCAGGCCTGTGTAGATTATGGTGAAAAGGACATTGTAATGTCCACAAAATTGTCAGGAACACCTTGCACAGTAATTAAAACTCCATATGTTGAGAAAGTTGGAACCCAACAAAATTGGCTCGAACGATTCCTAAATAAGAATAAGAAATTGAAGAAATGGATGAAAGCCTTTACGTTTATTAAAGGAATGAAGTCTCTTCAAAAAGCAGCATTTAGTGCAACGTACAAAACGGTTTGGTGCGCTGGGCCGAGCATAGAACATGTGAAAAGCATTCGAAAAGTGTCTGATATTGTAACGCAACTAAAACAAGAATACAATGGGTAAGTCGATCCCTTTAAGTAAGTTAAGACGTAATATTTGGTTGCTCGGGAAGTTTAAAATTCCCATTTTAGGTTTTGCCAATCCCAAATTGATTTCTATCAATGAAGATGAGGTAGTGATGAAAATAAAACTCCGTCGTCGAACTAAGAATCATTTGAATTCGATGTATTTCGGTGCTTTGGCCGTTGGAGCTGATACCGCTGCTGGAATTCATGCGTACTATTTAGGGGTAGAAAAAGGTTTGAATTTATCGTTGGCATTCAAATCGTGCAAAGCTGAATTTTTAAAAAGAGCCGAAACCGACGTTACTTTTGTTTGCAAAGAAGGACGAAAAATTGCCCAGCAAATGGTGACTTCACAATCAACTGGTGAACGTCAAAATGAAGATATATTCGTTGAAGCATTCAATACACAAAAAGAATTAGTAGCGACCTTCGTGATGACACTTTCTTTGAAGGTGAAATAAAGTAATTACCCTTATATTTGCCGAAAAATTAAAGCATGCAATGGATTACTCCAAAGGAATTGCAAAAAGCAATTCTTTCATCCGAAAAATGGCAAATTGTAGATGTTCGTGAGTCTTACGAATGGGCGATATGCTCTATTGATGCGGTTCAAATCCCCATGGCTCAAATTTCCAAAAGATATACTGAAATCGATCAAAATGGCTCAGTTGTCATCATGTGTAAAACAGGAAAGCGTGCTGAAGCAGTTGCAAATCTGATGGAATGTGAGTACGGATTTGAAAATCTATACATATTGGAAGGTGGAATCTTGAATTGGATTGCCGAAATTGATAACCAACTAGAAACATATTAATGAAAAGATCGCTCGCACAGAATGGATTGTTGACCTTAAAGGGAATAGCAATGGGAGCTGCAGATATTGTTCCAGGCGTTTCAGGCGGGACTATTGCATTTATCACCGGGATTTACGAGGAATTAATTTCTTCGATCAACAATATAAATCTGGGTGCATTAAAAGTTTTGCGAAAAGACGGATTAAAAGGGTTTTGGCAACATGTGAACGGAACGTTTTTTCTGTTTTTGTTTGTCGGGATTGGAGTTTCGGTACTAGGATTGGCAAAAATTGTTCGCTATTTACTTGAAAATGAATCCGTTTTAACCTGGAGTTTTTTCTTTGGTTTAATAGTAGCAAGCGCTATACTGATTGGCAAAACGATATCGAATTGGACGATTCCTGTATTCACCGCATTTGCCGTAGGAACGATTGTGGCCATGTATATCGCTTCCATCGAAACAACTGCATCAGTTTCAGGGAATTGGTTCATTTTTATTAGTGGATGCATTGCCATTTGTGCAATGATTTTACCTGGAATATCAGGCGCATTCATTTTGGTACTAATGGGTTCATATCATGTTGTTTTAAAAGCTTTGGATAACAAAGATATCATGACAATTGCCGTTTTTCTTGCGGGTTGCGTTGTTGGACTTTTGTCATTTGCTAGATTACTAAAATTCCTCTTTACCAAGTACAAAGAATTGACCATCGCCGTTTTGACTGGGTTTATGATTGGTTCGTTGTATAAAGTATGGCCATGGAAGGTCAATTTAGGTGATGCGCCTTTGGTTGTGCACAGCGATGGTCGTGAAGATTGGATGATGACCAACGTTCTTCCTCAAGATTTTACAGGTGATCCCAAACTATACATGGCAATAGGTTGTGCAATTATTGCACTTTTCTTGGTACTTGGGTTAGAACGATTAGGCTCCAAAAAAGCATGAAGACCTACGGATTAATAGGTGAATATTTAGACCATTCTTTCTCAAAGGATTTTTTTACCCATAAGTTTACGGCTGAAGATATTGATGCTCGGTATGAAAATTTTGCATTGGCCCATATTTCAGAGGTAGAAAGTCTCTTGAAGTGGGATGAATTGGATGGTTTGAATGTAACGGTTCCCTATAAAGTTGCCATACTAACCTATCTGGATGAACTTTCGGAAGAAGCACGGAAAATAGGTGCTGTCAATACTGTTCAATTCTTAGATGGAAAGAAAATAGGGCACAATACTGATGCCTTTGGTTTTGCTCAATCGATTAAACCCTTTTTGACCTTTCAGCACGAGCGAGCAATTGTTCTTGGGACGGGCGGAGCAAGCAAGGCAATTTCATATGTGCTCGATAACCTAGGTATTGATGTGATTAAAATTAGTCGTATTCCTAAAGGTGAGAAGCAGTTTGGGTATGATGAAGTTAATGACAACATGTTGCGGGCGTGCAAGTTGGTTGTAAACGCTACGCCAGTTGGCACTTTTCCAGAAATAGATAAATGTCCTCAATTTCCATTCGAATTTTTAACCGAAGAACATTTGGTAATAGATTTGATTTACAATCCTAATAAAACCAAATTTTTGCGTCATGCAGAGGAAAATGGTGCGGTAATATTGAATGGTCGACCTATGTTGGAGCATCAAGCTTTAAAGGCCTGGGAGATTTGGAATACAGGATTGGACAGTGTTTGAAAATTCAAGAGTATAAGGCTTGATATTGCTTTGTTTTATGAAATTTAAGAATTCAACTCGCTGAATATCAAGTCACGTTCGAAAAACTGGCGGTAGGTGGAATTATTCATTTTCCAATCGAAAATCAACCTTGGGGTGCATTTTATGGTTATATGACGGATAAATTCGGCATTTAGTGGATCATTAACTTTGAGAATAAAAGGTAGGAATCAGAGTCTGAATTTTTTAATAAGATTTCAAGATATGCTTCTGATAAAAGAAAAAAGCGAATCAAAAATTTAATTTAACATATTGAATATCAAAAGTAATTTGAAACTTTTCCTATTTTAAAAGTTTCGAATTTTATTAACTTAGGATTTCAAGGATTCCAAAACCTCCAACATTTCAAAATCTTGAACAAAAAAAATCCCATTTCAACCAAATGAAATGGGATTTTAAAAAACTATAAATTTTTATTTCAACACCTCAGCAACCATATCAGCCGCTTCTTGCAACAATACTACAGACTTAACATCCAAACCTGAATCATCAATCAATTGTTTTGCTTCAATAGCGTTGGTTCCCTGTAAACGTACGATAAGTGGCACAGGAAAGCTTCCCATGTTCTTGTATGCATCAACAACTCCTTGAGCAACACGATCACAACGAACGATTCCTCCAAAGATGTTGATTAAAATTGCTTTTACATTTGGATCTTTCAAAATGATGTGGAATGCTTTTTCAACACGTTCTGCATCAGCTGTTCCACCAACGTCCAAAAAGTTAGCTGGATTTCCGCCTGAAAGTTTGATGATATCCATAGTCGCCATTGCCAATCCAGCTCCGTTGACCATACATCCAACATTTCCATCCAATTTTACGAAGTTCAATCCAGCTTCATCAGCTTCTACCTCCGTTGGATCTTCTTCTGTTTTGTCGCGCATTGCAGCATAATCAGGGTGACGGAACAAAGCGTTGGCGTCCAATGTTACTTTAGCATCTACAGCGATAACTTTATCATCTGATGTTTTCAAAACCGGGTTGATTTCAAACATAGATGCATCACAACCTTCGTAAGCTGCGTAAAGTGCAGAAACGAATGTTGTCATTTGCTTCATTGCTTGTCCACTCAATCCTAAGTTGAAAGCAATTTTTCTTGTTTGAAACCCTTGTAAACCAACACGTGGATCGATAAATTCTTTGTGAATCAAATGGGGTGTATGTTCGGCAACATGCTCAATATCCATTCCACCTTCAGTAGAATATACGATTACATTACAACCTTGCTCTCTGTCCAGTAAAACGGACATATAAAATTCGTTTGTTTCTGATTCTCCAGGGTAATAAACGTCTTCAGCAATCAAAACTTTGTTGACCATCTTACCAACACCATTTGTTTGCGCCGTTTCAAGGTGACCACCAAGGATTCCTTTTACCGTTTCTTCTACCTTGTCAATTCCTTTTGCCAAAACAACGCCATGCGAACCTGTTTCTTCAACTGTTCCTTTACCTCGTCCACCGGCATGAATTTGTGCCTTAACGACATACCATTCTGTACCTGTTTCTTCCGATAATTTTTTTGCAGAAGTTACTGCATCTTCCAATTTGTCTAAGACAACACCTCTTTGAATGGCAACGCCGTATTTGCTTAAAATTGATTTTCCTTGATATTCGTGTAAGTTCATTTGTTGTTTTTTTGGACGCTCAAAAGTAGTGCTAATTTTCAGAAGATGAAAGGTCGTAAAACAAAAATATGGGAAGCCGATAGGCGATTTTCAAATTAAGCAAATACATTCGGACTGTTTTGTTTTCCTTTACAACCCGATTAGTTAAGTTCAAATGAAACTCTCCGTCAATTTTCAATCATTTTTCTTGACTATGTTCATGATTCTATTAACTATAACAAGTGTTCAGTGTCAAACCGAGAATGACGATCAAACTAAGCTTATTCAGCATTATGAAGACACTATAAACGTCCGATTGGGTATTATCCGGATATGTGACATTTCACCAACCATCAATTTCAATTGACCAAAGGGGACAAATACTATTTGTTCTTTGACGGTTATTCAGATCAATTTGGTGGTCCGAATGGGAAGAAGTTTATGAAAAAGAAATATAAAAATCTATTGGCTCAAAACTCCAGTTCCAAAATGAAAGATAAGAAGAAAAATCTTTCCATCAAACTTCAAGAATGGATGGGTTCAAACGGTTCAGAGGTAGAACAAGTAGATGATATTACTATTTTTGGAATAGAAATTTAAACAGGTAGTGCACAGGAATGCACTTTGTTTGTCGTCAAATAGGATTAAGTGATTTACATTAGTGTTGAATAAGTAGAATGTCCGAAAGCGAATTCGAGAAAATATATCATCAAAATAAAGAGGCTGTTTTTCACGTAGCGCTGAGTTATCTCAAGAATAGGGAAGAGGCGGAAGATATCGTGCAACGAGTTTTTGTCAAAGTTTTCAAGAAAATTGATCAATTCGAGGAACGTTCGCAACTAAAAACCTGGATTTATAAAATTTCAATAACAACATCTCTCGACGCTATCAAATCAAAGAAGCGAAAAAAAAGGTTTGGGTTTTT
>DDBE01000227.1:4627-5162 GCA_002332715.1 Flavobacteriales bacterium UBA2040 | reverse complement strand
ATGAAGAAATAGAGAATTCGGAATTGTTGGAAACGCTTTTGGTCGCCATCAATAAACTAGCCGAACCTCAACGAACGGTTTTTTATTTATCGCAGGTAGATGGGCTGGGCAATATTGAGGTTTCTGAAATTGTAAACAAAAGTGTTGGTGCCGTTGAGTCGACTTTGCACCGTGCAAAAGACAGCATGCGCAGAGAACTTTCGTCATTTTATGATGAATACAGAAGGAATAGTTAAAAAGGGTCGTCAAAGAAATAGAGAATGGAAAAAGATAACTACATAGAGAAAGTTTTGTCGAGCAAACGGAGTCTCAATTCGATTGAAGTTTCCGATTATGTTTGGACAAGAATTCAAGGTCAATTATCGATTGTTGAGGACAAAATTTCAATGGGAAAAGTTTGGATGATGGCTTTCGGGCTTTCCGCGTTATTTCTTTTTAATTTGACTTCCATTTATAATTCAAGTTCAGAAAATTCAAGTTTGAATAGTGCAAACGGAAATTCTGAGATGTTTGATTCATCCGTTACAGATTTTTA
>DDBE01000227.1:677-4279 GCA_002332715.1 Flavobacteriales bacterium UBA2040 | reverse complement strand
GCCATGATGAACATTGTCTTTATCGTTTTTCATTTTTTAAGACCTAAGCATCCAATGATGGGCGGTATGAATAAAATGGAAATGTTAAGCAAGGAGTTGGATTTTGATAAAAGTCAGCGGAAATCCTATAAGAAATTAGTCATTTCTCATCAAGGTCAAATTAAAAAACTCAGAAAAAAGCAAGTGACAATAAAAAACGCCCTTTACAAAACGATAGGTGAAGATGGACAAGAATCTAATCGGGCTGAGCGAATGGAAAGACTTAGTGTGATTAATGATGAAATAGAATTCATGAATTTGGAACATTTTGACGATATTCTAAAATTGTGTCGCGAAGAGCAAATTCCGAAGTTCAAAAAATTCCGTTCCAAATTGGAAACTTTCTTCAGTCCACCGAAACCACCGATGAAAAAATAGGATGAGAATCTTACTTCTTTTTCTGGTACTTTTCAATCAAACGTTTTCTCAGGAAAAAGCTGAATTAAATTTCACTTTTCAATTCCAAGGTGATTCTCTTCAGGAGAATACATGGTATATTACTCAGAAAGGCGATTCTTTGAAGTTTGAAACTATTCGCTTTTTTGTAAGTATTCCACCAAAAGATGAAGTCCAAACAGATTTCGTTCATCTTGTCGATTGGTCTTTACCGGAAACACAAAATTGGACAGTTCCCTTGAATGAAAATGGATATTTAGTATTAACCTATGGACTTGAACCACTTTATCATACTGCAAGTGTCATGGGAGGCGATTTAGACCCCAGTTTGGGGATGTACTGGGCATGGCAAAGTGGGTATATTCAACTAAAAATTGAAGGTGAATCGCCAAGCGCAAATACCAGAGACAATAAATTTCAATATCATTTGGGTGGTTATCTAGATCCTTTTTCGGTGGCTAAAACAATAAATTTTGGTCAGATATATGAATCCAATGTTCAAATTGAGATCGATTTATGGGATGTTTTTCGACTCGTAAAGGTGAAAAAGGAAAATGAAATTATGGTTCCTGGAAAACAAGCCGTTCGGATGATGAAGAAAATGATGAATGGATTCATATTACTCGGAGCGTATTAAAATGAAAGGTCTATTCGTCATATTTTTGATTCTGAGTACTTCGTTAATATGGAAGAACAACGGAGATGAAATTCTTTCCATTACTTGGCCTGAAAAAACCTACGATTATTCGGTCAACCCAAGATCGGATGCAAAAATTCAACTCGGAAGAGCACTTTTTTATGATCCGATTTTATCCAAAGACAATTCTATTTCTTGTTCCAGCTGTCACCTTCAAGCGACGGGTTTTACGCACGTCGACCACGATTTGTCGCATGGTATCGATGGTAGAATAGGAACCCGAAATTCAATGACTTTGATGAATCTTGCTTGGAGCGCGTCTTTCATGTGGGATGGAGGAGTGCCAACTTTGGATCGTCAAGCGATTGCGCCCATTACCGACCACAACGAAATGGACGAGGATTTAAAAAAGGTACTCAAAAAACTCAATAAATCTCCACGATATCGACAGGCCTTCCTAGAAGCTTTTGGAGTGGAAGAAGCTACTACACAAAACCTGTTGTTTGCCATTTCTCAGTTTGAATTGGAGTTGATTTCAAATAATTCTAAATACGATAAATACCTTAGAGGAGAAGCACAGTTTTCAGAACAAGAACAAAACGGACTTCAACTTTTCCGAATCAATTGCGCGAGTTGTCACACCGAACCGCTTTTCACTAACCGAAAATTCGAGAACAATGAACTTCCACTTGATCCAACTTTGATGGATTACGGACGAAAGAAAATTACCAATTTGGCGGAAGACGCACAGAAATTCAAAGTGCCAACTTTACGAAACATAAAACATACGTATCCATACATGCATGACGGTCGCTTTTCAAAGCTTCGTGAGGTATTGGATCATTATACAGATAATATCGACTGTTCGTCAACATTTTCTCCTCAACTTAAAAAAGGTATCAAGTTGTCCTCAAATGAGAAATCGGATATCATTGCCTTTTTGTTCACTTTAACTGACGACGATTTTTTATTTAACCCAAAATTTAGCTACCCAAGAGAATTCTTTTCGAAAGAATAGAAGGAATGAAAAGGATCCGTCGTCTAAAAGAGTATTAAAAATATTAAATCAAATTAAAAATGAAAAAAATCCTTACGAGTATTGCTTTTTCTACTTTGTTTGTAGCAGGTGTCAATGCACAAACCAATCCAGCGATTTTAAGTTGGTTGCAGAATAATACGATTACAGGGAGTCATTATGTACAAGGTAATTCCACTCCAATCGCCGATGCAGTTTTGGCAAATGTGCAAATGGTACAATATTCTGCAAATTGGGTATACGCCTCTACAAAAGGAATTCCGAGTTACATTACAGGACCGTTTTTAGATGGAAATCCGTCCTTAGCATCTAATCAAAATGCAATTTATAAAATTTCATTGAATCCTTTTCAAAATACGGGAACGGCAGTAACAACAACTCCAGGCAATATTGGCGTTTTTATAAACGGCGTTTCATTGTTTGATTATCGGGACGGAGTTGCTTGGAATCCAAATACCAATGCACTTTGTGGTGGTCCATGAAATCCTCCTTGTCCTGGTGGACCAATGGCAAGTCAAAATTGGAATAGAGATGCCATTCCGGCAGATAAAGCAGGTTTTGATTGTGCAAAAGGACATCCAGCAAATGGAAATTATCACCATCATCAAAATCCGAGTGCGTTTAATTTAGATTTAGCCGTTATCTCTAATATTTGTGATTTGTACTTGGCAGATGGATTGTATGTTATTGATTCAACTGTTCATTCACCATTAATCGGATTTGCTTATGATGGCTTCCCTATTTACGGAGCATATGGCTACAAAAATTTAGATGGAACAGGTGGAATCACAAGAATCAAATCTGGTTATTCTCAACGAAATATAACTGTAAGAAACACAAGCCCTACAGGAGCTTCAGTTAGTTCAGGACCAAACGTGAGTGCGACCTACCCAATCGGATATTTCCGTGAAGACAATGAGTTTATCGCAAATGCATCACCGGATTACTTAGACGTGCACAATGGTCGCGTTTGTGTAACGCCAGAATATCCAAATGGGACGTATGCTTATTTTGCTACAGTAGATGAAGATTGGAATTCGGTTTACCCATATGTAGTTGGACCAACTTTTTACGGAACGGTGACAGGCTCAAAAGTGACCAGCGTTACAGAGCCAACAACGACATACGTTGCAACTGCAGGAATTGTAGAAGTATTGAAAGAAAATGATTTTACGGTTTATCCAAATCCAGCGAGTGATTTATTGATGATTCAAATCAAAACGAAGGTGGAAGAAAATATGCTTGTAAAATTGTACGATATCAAAGGAAAGATGGTCGCAGAAAAGCAGTTCTTGCAGGGAAGCACAATCGTTTTCTTCGAAACAGAGACCTTGTATGATGGAATGTATATCCTTGAAATCAACAACGGAAAATCAACGGTAAGAAAGCACGTAGCAATACAGCACTAGAAAAAATAAAGTTTAGAAAACAAAAGTCAGAATTGGATACGTCCGGTTCTGATTTTTTTTTGCTCAAGGCTCAAGGCTCAAGGCT
>DDBE01000227.1:0-394 GCA_002332715.1 Flavobacteriales bacterium UBA2040 | reverse complement strand
AGGCTCAAGGCTCAAGGCTCAAGGTGTAATCTGAATTAGCTTTCAGCCTTTCGCCAACAGCTTTCAGCCAATGGACAACCTAAACTTTATCCACCACAATATGATACGTTGGATCTTCTAACACATTCACATCAATTACTTTCTCCGCATTCTTCAATAAAGTCTGACAATCTGGACTCAAGTGTTTCAAATGTATTTTTTTGCCAGCTTTCAAATAGCGTTCAGTCAACTTATTCAGAGCCTCAATTGCTGACATATCTGCAACTCGACTTTCCGCAAAATCAACGATTACTTCGTCCGGGTCATTCATGGGATCAAATTTTTCTGAGAAAGCGGTTGTTGAACCGAAGAAAAGCGGACCATAGATTTCATAGTGCTTGACTCCATTGTCATC
>DDBE01000088.1 GCA_002332715.1 Flavobacteriales bacterium UBA2040 | reverse complement strand
CAAACCCATACGGCACGCCGTTCTTTTTGCTCCAACGAATACCTGCGTGGTACGGACCCTATGGTGATTATGGCCATTAGTGGCCACAAGAGTCACAAGTCGTTTATGCGATACATCAAAGTTTCGGGCGAACAGTTTGCCGACAAGCTGGAGCAGATTTGGGCGGAGCGTGGATAGAATTTAATAGAATTGATTTACTGAATTTTGATCGCGTTGAACTTTTTAAGCATTATACTCCAATATTGCTCTTTCGTGTTTTTGCTTAAAAAAGATGCATCAATCAAAATTTTAGCTTTCGATTGATTTTTTGAAAATCGATCAAATACCCCTTGAATTTGTTTACTGTTTAAGCCAAGGTTGGCGCCAAATCGTTCAAATAAGTGCCTAGTGAATTTTCTTTTCCGACCTTCCAAATTCAGTGCTAGTTCTTCTTTGTCTGAAGGATTCGCCAAATTCACATTGAGTAAATCATAGGCGGGAGATAGTGACCATTTGCCTTCCTTTTCAATCATTGAAAAGTTCTTCAAGTGCATGTCGTTATTACCAGTCAAAAAGCAGAAAACAGTCAGTTCGAAGAACTTTAACTGATCCATAAGGGTATCTGCGGAATACTCCTTCAGCGCCTTACCTACACGCTCCATAGTGCTCTTGTATTTGTCTACGGCCTCAGTAATTTGAAACATATCGAGCATATGGATTTTTTCACCGTCCAGTGTTCTATCAATTCTTTTGGTGATGTAGGCCAGTTCACTGGATTGAAGCCGAATCAAACTTGACGGAACCGTTGGTACACCAAATGCCTTCGCGATCTTCATCGTTAGATGTTCATTTTCTGGCATCTCAGGATAGGTGATTGAAGGTGGCTTGAAAATATAATTTCCACCCAAGGCTCCAACCACAGTAAGTCTCGTGGTATTTTTTTGGTTCAACACCTCTTCTATCAACGCAAGGGAAAGTTTGGCTTGTACTCCAGGAACTGCTATGCGATGGCTGACCACTTCTTTGGCCAACTCATTCATTTCGATTAAGGAGTAATTTAAAGATGGAGGTTTAGTGCTTCCAAAAAAATCCAGACTACATTTTGGGTGGTAATCCAGTTGACTTGATTCGGTCAATTCACCATAGCAGTACAAACACTTCTTATTCATTTGCAGTACTTAAAGGTTTTACACTGACTGCTCCAATACAGTTTTGGCAACAGGCCATTAATAACCCCATGCGGTCATTGGGATTGATTTTGTAATGGGTTTTTGCGATGTCTAACAGCCACCCTTCAGGAATAAGCCCTTCAAAAAAGGAAAATAAATGCTTGTCGTGATAGGGATACTTAGTAACGGGCATGGTGAAGGTTAAAAACTGATGGGGATACTCAATGACGTATTGCCCATCATATTGAAAAACAAAATGCCCTTCATTGGTTTCCGTCAAAATGCCTGCTTTGATGTCTTGGTAAAATACTTCAGCGGTTCTCATCGTCGTACTTTTTAGAAGGTTCAATCTCTTTGGTAGCAACTGGCGCTAGGGTATGGCCGAACATGGAAAGCACATGGTTTACTTTTTCCAATTGTAAATTGCCTTTCCCCTGTTCTATTTTTCGGATCACGGTAAGCGCTACTCCCGCTCGTTCAGCGAATTCTAGTTGGGTAAGTCCAGCTTGTTTACGTTGTTCTTTGAGGAATGAATCCAGTGCTTTCATTATATGCAATTGCAGTTATTATGGACAAATATATTGAAATATATTGAAATACATATAAAAGTAGAATAATATAGTTAATTATATGCAAATGCGTATACCGTAAATTTTGAAGAGCTGCAGATCTAATGGGTAGGCGACGTTACTCAAAAATGCACTATATAAGTGCAAAAAAATCTTTATTATGACTTGTCACAGTGCAAAAATTAGTATCTTTGTTCAAAGAAATTAAAAAATGGAAGCATTATTTGAATATTCAAATCGGCTAATAGCCGATGTAGATAGTAGGTTTACACGTTATTTGTACGATCAAATCAATTGGGATAGCAGACTCATTGGCCTAGTCGGACCACGAGGTGTAGGTAAAACAACTTTGGTTTTACAGCACATCAAAAATAATTTAGATCATGCCCATACTTTATATGTTACGGCTGAGGATTTTTATTTCGCAAAAAATCGTCTTTTAGATGCGGCATCTGACTTTGTTAAATTAGGAGGAACCCATTTAATTATTGACGAGATTCATAAATACCCAGATTGGTCTACCGAGCTCAAACTGATTTACGATTATCATCAAGATTTACAAGTTGTATTTACGGGGTCATCAGTATTAGATATAAAAAAGGGGAGTTCCGATTTGAGCCGAAGAGCAGTATTGTATTCCATGCAAGGCTTGTCATTTCGGGAATATTTACAATTGTTTCACCAGATAGCCATCCCAACGTTTACCTTGGATGAAATTCTATCCCATAAGGTAGCCACTCCCCAGTTAGCCCACCCTTTGCCTTTATTTTTTGATTATCTAAACAGAGGTTATTACCCTTTTGCATTAGAGCAAGATTTTGATCTAAAATTAATGCAGGTCATTAATCAAACTTTAGAAAGCGATATTCCGGCGTATGCCACAATGAATGTTTCTACGGGAAGAAAGTTAAAACAACTAATGGCAATAGTGGCAGAAAGTGTTCCGTTTAAACCCAATATGAGTAAAATATCAGAGATGCTGTCGATTAGTAGAAATAATATTGCAGATTATCTTTTGTATATGGAAGAAGCGGGCATGGTGTCGCAATTGAGATTTGAAACGAAGGGTATTCGTGGCTTAGGTAAAGTAGATAAAGTGTATCTCGATAATACAAATTTGGTGTATGGCTTGGCACATGAAAATCCGAATAAGGGAAATATCAGAGAAACATTTTTTATGAATCAACTACGCGTTGCTTATCCCATTGTGTCTTCTGTGATTGCTGATTTTACCATTGATGGGTTCGATTTTGAAATTGGAGGTAAAAATAAAAGTGGCAAGCAGATCAAAACAGCTGCTAAGGGTTTTGTTGTGAAAGATGATATTGAAACTGGTTTTCTTAACACAATTCCTTTATGGCATTTTGGGTTATTATATTGATTTTTTGTGTCAGTGACAAGAATTTATTGCCATAATATTTCTTTAATAGCGCAGTTACGGGACAGATTCTGAGCTGAAATCTAATTAAAAGAACAATTGTAGCTCATTCAATTCGATAATGCGGCTCAAATATTCACGTTTTTGAGCCACAATAGTCATATTAATTGGACTGGGAAGGAATTAATTATGTTGTAAATTCCGAAAAGTAGAATATATTTTTACATAAAATGCAAAAATTTAATAATTAATTCGGATAAATTCCGAATTGTTTCACTATATTTGACAAATGGATTACAGAATGGATTTGTCACAGTATAGCGATCAGCCTATTAGCACCCAAGTACTTCTTGGATTGCTAAGGGGGTATAGTCGACCGTATGACAAAATCATGGAAATGGTCAATCAAGGAATTCTCGTTCAACTGAGAAGGGGACTATATATGACATCTCCTTTGGTAAGTAAAATAACACCTGAGCCATTTTTAATCGCAAATCATCTTTACGGACCCAGTTACATTTCATTAGATTCAGCCTTGTTTCATTGGGGATTGATTCCTGAGCGAGTTTTTGAGATTTCTTGCGTGACTCCGAAAATATCAAAAAAATTCATGGTTCAAAATGCAGTCTATAGCTATACGCATTTACCAATAGCCTATTATCCAGTGGGTATTCAATCAATATCCTTGACTAAAACACAGACGGTTTTAATTGCTAGTCCCGAAAAAGCGCTCTGCGACAAGGTGATTACAACGGCAGGCATCAATCTTCGAAGTAAGCAACAAGCGATGGCTTTTTTGGTCGAAGACTTGCGCATAGATAAAGATCAACTTCGTGA
>DDBE01000177.1 GCA_002332715.1 Flavobacteriales bacterium UBA2040 | reverse complement strand
ATAAACTTCCTTTAATTCATTGAATTATTATTCTTGGGATTTAGGAGACTCAATTATAGCTACAAGGTATACATTATCAAATATTTACTTAACTGAAGGGCCATTTAACCTTTTTATAACAGTCTCTCACGCGACAGGTTGTTCAGATGTTTTTTGTGATTCAATAGGTGTAAATAGCGCTCGTATCAGTATTGGGAAGCAAGCAGGGTTCTCGATTAATCTTACAGATATTTTGGGTGTGTCTAATATTGAAGTTGATTAGATGTTTAATGTATATCCCAATCCAACTGTTGGCTATGTTAACGCTGAGGTTGGAGCGTTGCCGAAAATCTCAGAACAACGACATTTGATTAAACTAATAAAATGAAAATGTAGTCTTAAAGATGGGGAATACTTCAGAAAGCAGCACCTGTTGCATAGATTAAATTTATGACCTGACTTTGTCTATCTCTCGTGAACATTATATAGATATACAACCGAATCGATTAACTCAGATATACAATCCTTTCGTACATAATTCCTAACTTAGTACAAACTTTAAATAATGAAGGAAATTATCTGCCCCAACTGCAAAAAAGCCTTCGTAGCCGACGAAGCAGGATTTGCCGACATCTTAAAGCAAGTGCGCGATCATCAATTTGAAGAGGAATTGCAGAATCGTTTGAATTTGGCGGAAAAAGAGAAGGTGAACGCCGTGCAGTTGGCAGAAGCGAAGTTGAAGAATGCTTTGCAGGGCGATTTAGCGTCCAAAGACAAGGAAATCAGTGAACTAAAGGCAGCAAACGAACGGATTTTGGTGGAGAAGTTGGCGAGCAAGGACAGAGAAATTGCGGAAATGAAATCCAAAATAGATTTGGCCGAAGTGCAGAAAAAACTAACGGTGACCGAGGCCGTGAAGATCATAGAAAAAGAGCGCGACGACCTGGCGAACAGTTTGCGCATGAAGGAAACGGAAAAAGTGCTCTTGGAAAAATCTTTGAACGAAAAATTTACGGCGGAACTCAAAACCAAGGACGACATCATTAAATTGAAAGAGGAAGAAATCGTGTTGCGTAAGGACATGAAACTCAAGCTTTCGACCAAGATGATAGGCGAAACTCTGGAACAACATTGCGAAGCGGAATTCAACAAGCTTCGGGCGACCGGGTTTCAGAACGCGTATTTTGAAAAAGACAACGATTCGAAATCGGGCAGCAAGGGCGATTTTATTTACCGCGAAAACGATCAAGCGGGCAACGAGATCATTTCCATCATGTTTGAAATGAAGAACGAGGGCGACGAAACGGCGACGAAAAAACGCAACGAAGATTTCTTCAAGGAATTGGACAAGGACAGAAACGAAAAGAAATGCGAATACGCGGTGCTGGTTTCGCTCATCGAGGCGGAGAGTGAGTTGTACAATTCGGGCATCGTGGATGTTTCGCACAAATTCGAGAAAATGTATGTGGTTCGTCCGCAGTTTTTCATCCCAATTATCACTTTGTTGCGCAACGCCGCCTTGAATTCCATGAAATACAAAGCCGAACTGAACCTAATGCGCAACCAAAATGTGGACATCACCAATTTCGAAGAAAAGATAGACGCGTTCAAAAAAGGGTTCGCTTACAATTACGATTTGGCGAGCCGCAAGTTCAAAACTGCCATCGAGGAAATTGACAAAACGATTCTACACCTCAACAAAACTAAAGATGCCTTGCTCTCTTCGGAAAACAATTTACGCCTAGCAAACGACAAAGCCGAAGATTTGACTATTAAGAAATTAACGCATGGTAACCCGACGATGAAGGAGAAGTTTGATAAAGGGGAGTGATGAGTTTATGAGTTTTTGAGTGTAGAGTGGGAAGTTTTTTAGTTGCGAGTTGCAAATTAGTATTTTTTTCAACTTAAAGCCAAAAGCCAAAAGCCTCGGCCAAGAAAGAAAAGAATGAATAAATCAATCAACATAGTGTTAATAGCGACGCTTCTAGGGTGCAGTACGAATCCAGCATCAAATGATCGTTCTCAAAAGGAAGAAGTGAATTCCAATTGGGATCAGGATGTAGAACAGTCGAATACCGAACAATCGAAGCCCGAAATTCAGCCAGAATTAAATAAAACAATAGTACTAGGCGATTTTGAAGGGAAGATAGCAAAGAATTTGGACGTGAAATTTCATTTGGAAAACAACAAAGGAAATGTTTCCGGGTTTTACTACTTCGTGAAGAATGGAGTGGACATTCAACTTGTCGGCACGGTGGTCGATCAGAAACTCGAATTGTATGAATTGACCTATACCAACGACACACTGGCGCGCATAGAAGCGACCATAACCGATTCGATGATTACTAGCAAATGGATAAATGCCAAAACGAAGGCGAAGCACAATTTGCAACTGCGAAAAGCCAGGAAAGCGGTCTTGCCCCTACCAAACAACATCACAGGAACTTACAAAGAGGAAAATTGCAATCTCACGCTAATCATTTCGAAAGCAAAAGGCGACTATTTCTACAAATACATTTCCGACGAACGAACCTTGAAAGGGAAAGTCAGTTTTGTTAGAGGAGAGGATATCTATTTGACTTTGGCCAATATCGAATACGCCGAAGATTACTTTGATCTCTCTTTACCCGAAGAAGACGAAAAGTCGGCGGAGTATGAAAAACTCAAGAAAATCGGAAAGCGACAAATGGGCGTTGACTGCTTTTTGGATAAGAACGAAATCATCATCCAGAACGCGGGAAATGCCATGAACTATTATTTAAAATTGTACGATTGCGACGAGAAATATATTCATTTGGTAAAACAGTAATTAAACTTTGTAAATTGCGGAGTAGCGGATTGCTGATTGGATTTAAATTGACATAATATAATAATGAACACCACAAACCAACAATTTTCTCTCACCTATTATTGCAGAGAACGTCTTATATTCTGCATCGATTAAATTCCAGGTCTGAGCGGAGTCGAAGACCGACATCAGCGTTCGACCATCAAACACGTCAGCCAACAGTCAACGTCAAAAGTCAATGTCAATAAAAAATAAATCAATAAAATCACTAGTAACAGGAGGAGCAGGCTTTATCGGTTCTCATGTGGTCGATCAATTACTTGAGCTTGGGCATACGGTGATTGTTTTGGACGATCTTTCAGGCGGAAGAAAAGAAAATGTTCCCACCGAAGCCATTTTCCAACAAGGTTCTATTCTCGATGTGGCGTTAATCAATTCGCTTTTCGAAAAGTATACATTCGACTATGTCTATCATTTGGCGGCATATGCGGCAGAAGGATTGAGTCATTTTATTCGGAATTTCAATTACCAGAACAACCTGATTGGGAGTGTGAATTTGATCAACGCATCGGTCAATCATGAGGTGAAATGTTTTGTTTTCACATCGTCGATTGCTGTGTATGGTTCGAATACCTTACCTTTAGTGGAAACACAACATCCGCAACCCGGAGATCCGTATGGCATTGCAAAATATGCGGTGGAAATGGACTTGATGAATGCCCAGAAATTGTTTGGTTTGGACTACGTCATTTTCAGACCGCACAATGTGTATGGTGTTCGACAGAATATTGGCGATAAATACCGAAATGTGGTGGGCATTTTCATGAATCAAATTTTGGATCAAAAACCATTAACCATTTTTGGCGACGGCGAACAATCCAGAGCTTTTACCCATGTTGATGAGGTGGCACCGCATATTGCGAATTCAGTAAAGGTTCCGGAAGCGAGAAATTCCATTTTTAATATTGGGAGTGATAGTGTTTATACGGTAAACGAATTGGCGAGAGCTTTGAGCAAAGCAATGGGTGCTGATGTGAGGACTCACAAACTTGATAAACGAGAAGAAGTCGTGCATACATATGCGAATCACAAGAAGTTTGAATCCGTATTCAAGCCAATGAATTCAGTAAGTTTGACCGATGGACTTTCAGAAATGGCGAAATGGGTCAAACAAAACGGTGTGAGCAAAAGTGCTGATTTCGAAAATATTGAAATACGAAAAAATCTACCCAAATCTTGGAAAAACCAGACCGAAAAATGACAGAAAAGCCACTTGTTACGGTTATCATGGCGGTCAAAGATACGGCTCCCTATTTGCGCGCTTGTTTGGATTCCATTTTGGCACAAACCTATCAAAATTGGGAACTGATTGCGGTGAACGATCATTCCACAGACGATACACCGAAAATCTTGCACGAATACGCGGATAAAGACAACAGAGTTCGGGTTTTTCACAGCGATCAGCCCAAATTGATTCCAACCTTGCAAGTCGGATACCGAGAAACAAAAGGAACCTTGATCAACCGAATGGATTCTGACGATAAAATGCCGGATTACAAAATTCAAGTCCTTGTAGACGAATGGCAGAAATATGGAAAAGGAACCGTCATTGCAGGTGGAACCGAGCATTTCGTGGACGAAGGCGAGGTAGGCGACGGATTCATCAAGTATGAAAAATGGTTGAACGAAGTCGCCAGGACTAGCACGCATTACCGAGAAATTTATCGAGAATGTGTCATTCCATCGCATTGTTGGCTCATCCACAAAGACGATTTTGATGCTGCAGGAGCGTTTGATCCTGTGATTTATCCAGAAGATTACGACCTCTGTTTTCGCATGTACAGATTGGGATTGACCATAGTGGGAATAGACAAAATCTTGCATCATTGGCGCGACCGTTCCGATAGAATTTCCCGTACTTGGGAAGAATACAAAGACAATCGTTATTTCGACCTAAAACTGCACTTTTTCTATGAATTGGACAGAGACCGAACACGCCCTTTGGTTTTGTGGGGAGCAGGCCGAAACGGGAAAGACATGGCGAAATTGCTGCAATCCCACGACGATGCTTTCCACTGGGTGTGCGACAACGACCGAAAAATAGGGAAGGACATTTACGGTGTGATCATGGAAGATTTTTGCGTGGTTACTTCGCTTGAAAATCCACAAATCATCATTGTCGTCGCTTCGCCCGATGGCAAAAAGGAGATTGAAGAACAATTGGCGACTTGGGAAAAGAAACCAGTTGTTGACTTTTGGTTTTTCGCTTGATAAACAGACATTTACATAGAATTAGAAAATAACAAACATGGCACAAATTACACATCTCGATCCATCGGTATTCCAGTTTCTAACGACCTTGGAGAAAAATAACGACAGTGATTGGTTCGCAGAAAACAAACGGAAATATGTGGCCGCAAATGAACATTTCAAAGCCTTGGCTGAAGAGATAAACAGCGGTATGATAAAGCAAGACAAGATTGAGAAAATGAAATTGTACCGCATCTATCGCGATGTGCGCTTTTCAAAAAACAAAGATCCGTACAAAAGTAATTTTTCTTTGGGTTTTAGCCGTGCGACAAAAGCTTTACGAGGTGGATATTTTCTAAAATTACAACCTGGTGGCGAGTCCTTCATGGGCGGCGGATTTTGGCAACCCGATGTTCCAGATTTAAAAAGAATTCGTGAAGAAATCGACCTTGATCCTTCTGGACTTCAGGAAATTATCAATTCGGCTAGCTTCAAAGAGCACTTTGGAGAATTGGGCGGACAACAACTGAAAACAGCTCCAAAAGGGTATCCGAAAGATCATCCAGCGATTGAATTGTTGCGCTACAAATCATTTGTCGTAACGAAAAGCTTTACCGATGAAGAAGCAATGACACCTGGGTTCTCAGAACAAGTCTTGAAATACTTTCAAGCAACCCGTCCGTTCTTTGACTACATGAGCGATGTCCTAACGACAGATAGCAATGGCGTTTCGTTGATTGATTGATTGATTGACTGTCCTGCCTGTCAGTCAGACAAGTTCGTTCTTTTTTGTCAAGAAAAAAGGACAATGAAAATTTAATCGGGCGAGAATATCTAAAGTATTAAAGTGTCACTCATTATGGAAAACATCACAAACAGAGCATTAATCAATCGACTATACAGTTCCGCAGATCAACACTTATTGACCGCCAATTTCGACACTGAAAACTGGTCGAAATGGTACGAAGCTGTTCAAGAGCTGACGGTTCCAGAAAAGATGGTATACATCATCGTGAAAATGAATCAAACGGTGACAAACGTTGGTTTCGCTGAGTTTTACGAAGCTTAATTGGGCATATTTGCACCCGAAATTATTCATGTACTAAACGAAATTAAGGCCTTAGGCACAGCCGAAACGGTTTCCAATTCTTTGCTTGTGGCAAATCCCACTGGATTGCTAGACGATGCATACAAAGAGATTGTTTTCCAAATCCAACTGACGGAACAACAAAGGGCGCAACTGTATTCGCATGACATTTGCTACGACCAATTGCACGATAGTGAGAACTTGGAAGATTTATTAGGTGCATATTTGCAAGAAATAATCAAGATATAACGGAGTGGCGTAAACTTTGGTACTATTTTGTAAAGTTTTAAAAAAATTCCGTTCAATCACGCCATCTTTCATGTGTGCGTGCTGATAGTTAGTTTTAGTCACATCTGTGCGGTGTACTATTTTGTTTTACCATCGGATTAAAACATTTTCAGTTGAGCTTTGTTTGCTACTTATCACCCTTCTCAAGAATTTACCACGAAATGAAGTTATTTTTACTCTTATTTGTCCACTGTTTTGCCCTTGTAGCTTTTGCACAAAATACCGGAACCATTCAAGGAAATGCAAAAGATGTCAATACCGAAGAACCTTTGCCCTTTGCTAAAGTATTCATTGAAGGAACGCAAATAGGCGCGCTCACTGACATCGATGGCAATTACAAGATAGAGGTTGCCGTGGGAACATATACGATTGTTATTACAGCGGCTGGATACGATCCATTAAAAAAATTCAATATACCAGTGAATTCTGGAAATGTAGAAACGGTGAACTTTGAACTCGCGTCCATTTCGATTGATTTAGAAGCGGTAGAAATTATATATGACAGAAATCAAGTTGCGCAAACAACCGATATGATTACGCCTTTGTCCGTTCAAAAATTGACGTCTGTTGAAATAGAATCCAATCCCGGCGGAAATTTCGATGTGTCTAAAGTGGTTCAAACGCTACCAGGTGTTGGAGGTTCGGCTGGCGGTGCGCAGCGAAACGATATTATCATCCGAGGTGGCGCACCCAACGAAAACGTCTATTATTTGGACGGAATTGAAATTCCAGTTCTGAATCACTTTCAAACACAAGGATCTTCTGGCGGAGCGCAAGGAATTTTGAACGTATCCTTTATTGAAGAGTTGAAATTAAGTTCTTCCGCTTTCGATGCGCGCTATGATAATGCTTTGGCATCTACTTTTGTGATCAAACAAAGACAAGGAAACCGCGAAAAGCTTTCGGGGAATGCGCGAGTTGGATTTACGGAAAGTGTTCTTACGCTTGAAGGACCAATGGGCAAGAAGAATGATTTTTTGGTCTCAGCGCGGACGTCTTATCTTGATTTCCTTTTCAAATTAATTGATCTACCCATCCGTCCAAATTTCTCAGATTTTCAATTCAAAACTACTTTCCGTCCAGATAGTAAAACAACAATTACCGCCCTTGGTTTGGGCGCTTACGACCGTTTTAGCTTTGCTGCAACACGAGAAGATAATGACGAAACCGAGTTTTTCCGACGCTCATTACCGTTTATAACGCAGTGGAATTATACGACCGGTGTTGCTATCAAACGACGAATAGAAAATGGATTTTGGAATCTGGCCCTGAGCCGTAATATGTTTGATAACCAATTGGATCAGTTTGAAGATGCCCGAAATGGAGACGAAGACTTCCGAAACTTCTTATTCAAATCTCAGGAAATTGAAAACAAATTTCGTTTCGATTATAACAAATTTGTCAAAGGGTGGAAATACTCCTTTGGTGTTATGGGACAATACGTAAAGTATAATGCCAAGTTATACAATAAGCTATCGAGTGAAGTTGTTGACTCTTCTGGAAACACGGTATCCCCTGCCATCATTATCGAAAATGAGTCGGCGATTGAATTTTTCAAGTATGGTGCATTTGGACAGGTGTCCAAGGAGTTTTTTAAAGACAAACTATTGGTTTCGGCGGGCATTAGAACCGATATGAACTCCTTCACAAACAATGGGAATAATCCTTTCAATACCTTGTCGCCACGAATTTCTGCTGCATATCATCTTACTAAAAAATGGGATATTACGGCATCCATTGGTAGTTATTACAAAATGCCAACCTACACGACATTGGGGTATAGAAATGCAGCTGGTGAATTGAGTAATCGCTCTCTTGATTATATTCAATCGGATCACTATGTATTGGGCACACAATGGCTTCCTACGACAGGATTGCGCATCACTGTGGAAGGATTCTACAAAAATTACAGTAACTATCCCGTTTCACTCATAAATGGAATTTCACTCGCCAATCAAGGACAAGAGTTTGGCGCCGTTGGAAACGAAGAAGTCTCGAGTATTGGACAGGGGCAGACCTACGGTTTTGAAGTTTTCTTGCAACAAAAATTGGTAAAAAACATCTTCTATGTCTTTAGTTATTCATACGTGAGGTCCCTTTTTTCGGGAGAAGATGGAGAATTGATTCCATCTGCTTGGGATAGTCAACATTTACTTTCAACTACTTTTGGTTGGAATTTTGGCAAAAACTGGAAATTGGGATTGAAGTATCGTTTTTCAGGTGGTGTTCCCTATACACCTTTCGATTTGGTGGCATCTCAGCAATCATATTCAGTTAGTGGTAACGGTGTGCTTGATTTTGAAAATGTAAACTCTAAGCGTTTGCGTTTTTTCAATCAGTTGGACTTTCGAATAGATAAAATAGTTAACCTGAAAAAGGTGAGTTTCAATTTCTATGTGGACATCCAGAACATTCTTGGGTTTGATCAGGAGACTCCTCCTTATTATACTTTCAAGCGAAACGAAGATAATACGGGTTTCGCCACAACGGATGGTCAACCCTTGCAGTCGAACGGTTCAAATGCCATTCCACTCCTTATCGCAAACGATCAGTCGACAGTGACACCAACCATAGGCGTGATTTTCGAATTTTAATTTTTTCGGTCTATTCACGCACTCCCATTTTTATCCATTAAAGCAGGAATCATAATAAGCGATTGAAAATTAATCGTTTACGCCCATGTCGAGATAATTTGTTAACTTTGCATAATTAATTTATACAATATTATTATAAGTAACGGAACAGTAAAATTTTTCAATCATTCAAAAGGATTTGGATTTATCACACCTGACGAAGGAGACAAAGATGTATTTGTACATGCAAATGGACTTGTCGATGAAATTAACGAAGGCGACAAAGTAAGCTTCGATATAGAAGAAAGCCCTAAAGGATTGAACGCGCTTAATGTGAAGCAAGCGTAATCAAACCTTTCAAATTATTAAAGAAGCCTTTCATCACTGATTGGTTTTTTTTGTCCTATGTTTTTATTCCATACTTACAGAAAATCCCAGCCTATCAATCCTATTTCAGGGCAATAAAGATCCATCAACACTTTTAATATGTATCGAATAAATGTATCTTGGCGGCCGATTAACAGGAGAAAAGAATGAACGACAATAAAATGCTGGATTATATTAAAGAGGTACTAAAAAATAGACCGTCAGACTGGTTGAACTTAACTACCCATCGCTTAGATATTTATGATGAAAAATTAGCCAAAACGCAGTTTTTGAATCAGTTCGAGGCCTTGTATAAAGCCAATAATTCAGCATCGTCGGCACTAAGCGAAATTCCAACGGCGTACGATTATATCCGCTTGGGACATCCTTTGTCGTGTATTCTAGAATGGGGAATCGCTCATTTGCACAACTTGAAACCCGCAAGTGTAATCAGTTTTTCCTCACAAATGGTTCCCGTTTTAGCTGTTCTCCGAAAGAATTTATTGGACAAGCGCCAAACGCAAATCTTGTACACAGGCACATTGCCTCGTCTTTTTGATGCCGAAGTAATACAGAAAGTCTATGGTTATTCCTTTGATTTAAAGCAGATTGAGGCAGGAGCAAAGATTCCAAGTTTTGACGGAAGTACTGTCCTCATTACCCAAGAAAATGGATTTGGCAAAACAGCTCTCCCAACAGAAGTGGATTTCCATATCAGTTTATACGAGAATATTGGAAGTGTCTTAATCATCAATGGTGCGAAAAATGAAAACTATACTTCTGAAATTCAACATGTTAGAAGAAGAGAAACCATCGCCATGACACCAGCCAATTCACTTGTGGCTCTACAATCACTTGTCGAGAATGCACCT
>DDBE01000173.1:30123-37903 GCA_002332715.1 Flavobacteriales bacterium UBA2040 | reverse complement strand
GAGAAAGATATCAAAGTCGATGCACGTGTTATCGCTGCGACCAACAAAGACTTACGAAAAGAAATTGCCGAAGGAAACTTCCGTGAAGATTTGTTTCATCGATTGGCAGTCATCTTGATTCATGTTCCTGCATTGAACGATAGAAGGGATGATATTCCTTTGTTGGCTGATCATTTCTTAACGATTATCTGTGCTGAGCACGGTATTCCAAGAAAATCATTTTCTGAAGGCGCAGTAGATGCTTTAAAAGCTGTCGATTGGTCTGGAAACATAAGAGAATTACGCAATATAATTGAAAGATTAATCATTTTGTGCGATAAAGAAATTACCGCAGATGAAGTGAATTCTTACGCCAATCCAAAACATAAGCCCGCTTAAAATAGAAGTATGAATACAAAAACAATGAAAATAGTTCATTGGATATTTACTGGACTTATCGCTTCAATGATGGTCATGTCAGTCAGCATGTATATGTCAGATCCAGCATATGTATAAGATACACTTGGGAAAGTAGGTTTCCCGGAATGGTTGTTTTATCACATCGTATTCGCAAAAATAGCGGGAACGGTATTTCTTTTGGTTCGTAAATGGTCAAAATTGACCGAATGGGCATACGCCGGGTTTGCATTTGAGTTTTGTCTTGCGATGAGTTCTCATGTATACGGAGATTCAACAGATCCAGAAATAACGAATCCTACGGGAGCGATAATGGCTATTGTGCTTTTGATGGTTTCTTATACAACGAAAAGGATGTTGGAGAAGAAATAAACTAGAACGCTGAAAATTACCTACAGCCCGTTACAAACGTAGTTGATTATTTTCTTTAATTTTGTATAAATGGGAATACTCTAGCAGTTGAAAATCTTTAGATTTTTCTTGGTAATTCCTTTAGGTAACACTAAAAAAACAACTATGAATTTTAAAATTAAGCTAGGTTTATTTGCACTGATTGGAGCGATGGCCTGTTCAGCATGTAAGAAAAAAGAAACGGTAGAAGAAACGTATGAACTTCCGAATCCAATGCCTACTCCTGCGAGTTTACAAGATTTGAAGAACTTCCTTGCGGATAATTTAGAGAATGCGAAACAAACCTTCACAATGGATGAAGACGCTGGAGGAACGATTACTGGCACACAAGGTACATCGGTAACCTTCAATGCGAATTCTTTCGTAACCCAATCAGGTACTGCTGTAACTGGAAATATAACGATAGAATTGATTGAAATCTTCAGCAAGAAAGACATGATTCTGATGAACGCTGCAACGTTGGGACGTCAATGGGATAATTCTTTGAAACCTTTGATTTCAGGTGGAGAAATGCGCTTAACGGCTAGACAAGGAACACAATATTTGAAATTGGCGCCAGGTGCAACGTATCAGGCAAATGTGCCAACAACGACAATTGATCCGAATATGACTTTGTTTTACGGTGAAGGAGGAAGAACACCAGACACATTGGTATGGAACCAAGTCGATTCAGCTCAGTTTTTTGGTCAAGGGTCTAATTATACTTTTTGGTCAGATTCTATGAACTGGATAAATTGTGATTATTTCTACAATAATCTAGGACCGCAAACGATAGTTCAAGTAACTCCTCCATCAGGATTCAATAATAGCAATATG
Organism: Flavobacteriales bacterium UBA2040; assembly: GCA_002332715.1. Lineage (GTDB taxonomy): Bacteria > Bacteroidota > Bacteroidia > Flavobacteriales_D > Crocinitomicaceae > UBA2040. The sequence goes on along the minus strand of DDBE01000173.1, from coordinate 36,280 downwards.
CTTTTGTTTCTTTCATTTGATGGCTTGAGTTCGATAACGAATTTCTACGGGTTTTCTGGAGGAAACTTCACGACAGCTCTTAATTATACTATTCCAATTGGAATGCCAGTTCATTTCGTTGCAATAGCGATGATTGGTGGCAATGCTCATGTGTCCGTTGTTTCAGCTACTATTACGAACAATCACATTGAAGTTTTGCCATCTTTAACGCAAATGACCCCAGCACAATTGGCAACCGCATTAAGTAATTTACCATAAGAGAAACTAATCACCACGTACTGCACAGAAGCGAGGCTCGAAAGGGTTTCGCTTTTTTTTGGTAAAAATTGAACACAGATTTAACGGAACGTGCAGAATTACGCAGATAAAACAGGGGTAACTCAATAAAAATAATCTGTGAAAATTAGCATCATCCGTGTCATCAGCGTTCCAGCTAACCACACTGGCCAACTAATCTATTTGCAACCAATATGATCCACCGTGCTTTTCAACTTCTTTCAAATTGGCGTGGTCCCACATTGGAGCTATTGTTTCACTCAGTTCTTTATCTTCACTAATAAAGAAGTTGGGTAGAATCGTTTTGTATTTCTCAGGATTCGCCAATACAAATGCTGCTAACATATACTGCTCGTTGTAAAATCGATCGCACATAAACTGCGGGTAATCGTAAGGCAAATAGATGTCGTGAATATGAACAATAACGCTTTTTTTCAATTGTGGAAGAAGTTCCAAGAAACAAATCATCGCATCCGAATTTGGAAAAACGCGATGTGAATTATCTATGAAAAGAATATCGTTCTCATTCAATTCGTCAATAATGAATTGAATATCCTTTAAGTTTTCGAATGGTTCACGAATTACCTTGTCCGATAAATGGTCAATATTCGCTCTTGGATAGGGATCAATAGAAATAATCTGAGTTTCCAATTGGTTATCCGATATTGCTTTTCTTGCCACTTTTGTAGAATTCCCAGAACCAATTTCGATATACTTTTTCGGTTTTTTTGTGGCAATCATTCCGTAAATCCCGACGATATCCAAACCTGGCAGAAATTCGTTGTTCCAAGTAGGAAGGTTTTCATCTTTTTCCTCAGACCCTTTTTTAATGGATTGAATATGGTCTTTAAAATTTAGGAAAGAAGTCAAAGTCGCCGAATATTCCGCTCTATTTGCATCAATAATCGTTTTCAGTTGTGGATGACCTGATTTTGGAAATCGCGGTTTGGCATCGACTTTATAGTCTAAATGAACGGTCTGATGCTTGCCAGAAATAAAACGATATAGAGATTTGAATTTATCCATTGGGTTTTAACCGCAGAGAAGCGCAGAGTTTTACGCAGAGATCGCGGAGGTTTTAAATGATTGCTTTTATTTCGTTTATGATTCTTTCCGCTAGAGCATTGGCGGTATCGGCTGTTTTGCTTTCGGCGTAGATACGAATAATAGGTTCGGTATTGCTTTTTCGCAAGTGTACCCATTCTTTGTCGATGTAAATTTTCACACCGTCCGTTGTATCTACTTCTTCGTTTTCGTATTTCGCTGCCAAGTCAACAAGTACTTTATCCACATCGATTTCTGGCGTCAATTGTATCTTGTTCTTCGATATCGTGTACTTCGGATAGCTATCTCTCAATTGAGAAACCGTCATTTTTTTGTGTGCCAATAAAGAAAGGAACAATGCAATTCCAACCAAGGAATCACGACCATAATGCGATTCAGGATAGATGATTCCTCCATTTCCTTCTCCACCAATTACGGCGTTTGTAGCTTTCATTGCGGCTACAACATTCACTTCACCAACGGCAGAAGCAGTGTACAATAAACCTCGACTTTCCGTCACGTCGCGCAATGCTCGTGTGGAAGATAAATTAGAAACGGTTGCCCCAGGAGTATGCGTTAAAACGTAATCTGCACATGCAACCAAAGTATATTCTTCGCCAAACATGCTGCCATCTTCACAAACTAATGCCAAACGGTCAACATCTGGATCCACTGTGATTCCAACATCTGCTTTACTTTCAACAATTTTTGAAGAAAGATCAGTCAAATGCTCGGGTAAAGGCTCTGGATTATGCGGAAATTCACCCGTAGGATCGCAATACATTTCTGTAATTTGAGTAACTCCAAGTGCTTTCAATAAAGCAGGAACAAAAATTCCACCAGTTGAATTTACGGCATCAACTACGACGTGAAAATTAGCGTCTGCAATTGCTTTTTTGTCAACCAAAGGCAAAGCCAAAACAGCATCAATATGTTTTTGTAAATACGTATCGTTTTCTGTAATTGTTCCCAAATCGTCTACTTCTGCAAAGTCAAAAGCTTCACGTTCAGCGATGTCTAATACCATTTCGCCATCAGCACCAGAAATAAATTCTCCTTCATGGTTCAATAATTTAAGTGCATTCCATTGTTTCGGATTGTGACTAGCCGTTAGGATAATTCCACCTTGTGCATTTTCCATTGGAACCGCAATTTCGACCGTTGGCGTAGTGGAAAGACCTAAATCAACCACACCGATTCCTAAACCAGATAAGGTGGATACAACTAGATTCGAAATCATTTGTCCCGAAATACGCGCATCACGACCAATAACGACTTTCAATTTCTTCCCTGGGTGAGCAGATTGCAACCATGTTCCGTATGCTGCAGCAAATTTCACGGCATCAACTGGAGTAAGGCCATTGTTGACCGTTCCGCCTATCGTTCCACGAATGCCAGATATTGATTTAATTAATGTCATTAGAAATTAGTTTTAAAAGAGGGAGCGTTTCAAGTCTATCATTTTCATACACGCTATCGCACATTCTGTTCCTTTATTGCCGTGTTTTCCACCAGAACGATCTAATGATTGTTGCAAGTTGTTGTCGGTCAATAAACAGAATGAAACTGGCTTGTCATATTGTAAGGTCAATTGGGCAAGGCCATTTGTCGCCGCCTCGCATACATAATCGAAATGTTTCGTTTCGCCTTGTATTACACAACCAATCGCAATGACACCATCCATGAACATTGCATCCAATACTAATTTAGTCCCCAACGGTAACTCGAAAGCACCCGGAACAAAGTGTATATGAATATTCTCCAAGAGAACGCCATTGTCCAAAAGAGCTTTTTTCACACCTTCCAATAAATTGAAGGTGACGTTTTCGTTCCATTCAGAAACAACAATGCCGACTTTATAATCGGCACCGTTTGGAACAAAATCCTTATTGTAATCTGACAAATTGCGATTTGCTGTTGCCATATTTATTTTACTTTTTTATACTTCGCTCTATTGATGTATTTATCAATCGTTTTAGTGTTCGCGAATTGAAGATAGTTGTCTTTGATTTTTTGATACATTTCTGCAGCTTTCTGCGGATCATTCAATTTTAACTCAGTCACTAAGGCAGCTTTGAACAACCAACGTGGAGTAGAGTAATCATTTTCAGTTGCTTCAGAAGCTTCTATGTATAACTCAACTGCGTCCGGATACTTTTTCATTTCGCTATAGCAATCTCCTTGAAGACCAATTGCGTCAACACGAACATATGTATCTTCAACATCAACACCTTCTAATTCTTTCAATGCTTTTTTGAATTCACCTTTAGACATGTATTGTCTTCCCAAGATGTATTGTGCATTTTCACCACCCACGTAACCGTCATATTTTTTGACTGTTCCACGAAGTTCGTCAATTGCCATGTCAGTAGAATCCATTCCTGCATAGTTCCAACCAACGTAACCGGCTTCCATTGATTTTTCGTTCTTAGGACCAGAGATAAAAATTCGGTATAAGAAGAAACCTAAAATCAACACAATCAATCCACCTACCATATAAGTGACTAGACGTGCAGTCTTGTTTGACTTGAATTCTTCTTTAATTTTTTCCGCAGAAAGGTTTTCTAACATATGAGCTATTTTAACGGTGCAAAAGTATATTTTTTTTCTCAAAGAAAAAACCGAAAATTGGAGTAATCGGTAATTCTATTTTAATCAACAATTGTTATTGATTCAATTCCATCATCTTGACGGATATCATCCACTACGTCAACACCTTCTGTAACTTTACCAAAACAAGTGTGAACACCGTCTAAGTGTGAGGTATTGTTTCGTGAGTGACAAACGAAAAATTGAGATCCACCTGTGTTTTTGCCAGCATGTGCCATCGATAAAACTCCTCTGTCATGGTATTGATTTTCTCCGCTCGTTTCGCAATCGATAGAATAACCTGGTCCACCCGTTCCTGGCATACCTTTAGCGTCTGCTTTTGAGTTTGGACAACCACCTTGAATTACAAAATCAGGTAAAACTCTGTGAAAAGTCAATCCGTTGTAATATCCGTCTTTTGCCAACTTTACAAAGTTAGCGACTGTGTTTGGAGCATCTTTTTCGTAGAATTCTACTTTCATTTCTCCTTTTGCGGTCTTAATTATTGCGTGCATATTTTTATTTTTTATGGAGCACAAAAGTAGCTAATTTTAAGCATTCCAAAAGAAAAGTGATTTTGAAAGTGTCACTTTGCCCGAAGACCTTATTTTTGTGGCAATGAGAATTGATAAAATTTCAAGAGATAAAACGGGTTTGTTTTCTGAACTAGCGAACAAATTAGTTTATAGTCAAAACGAATTGAAGGACTTTTTAGGTTTTCCGATTTCGGAAGAAGCCTTTGCGGAACAGATAGAAATAAAAAAGGCCAGTTTCCCGAAAGAGAATAGAACGGTAATAACATCCGTTTTAAATGACAACTATTCACTATCGATGAGCAGTGGAAAACAAAAGAAGAATCTAGAGAATTTAGCTTTGGATAACACCTTTACGGTTACTACTGGTCATCAATTATCTTTGTTTACAGGACCTTTGTACTTTATTATTAAGATTCTTCATGTAGTCAATCTGACTGAACGATTAACTGAGAAATATCCAAATTCTAATTTTGTGCCTGTTTTTTGGATGGCGACAGAAGACCACGATTTTGAAGAAATCAATCAAGCGAATTTATTCAATCAGAAAAGACAATGGGCTACTGAGCAATCTGGAGCTGTAGGTCGATTCAAAATGGAGAATTGGGAAGAATTTAGATCAGAGCTATGTGAATTATTCAGCAATCATCCAGATAGCGAGGTGATGAACTGCATCGACGCCTATGAGGGTAGCAATTTAGCTGAAGCAACTTTCAAGTTGGTCAACGCTATCTTTGGAGAAATGGGTGTTTTGGCCTTGGACGGCGATCAAAAAGAATTGAAGAAATTATTTGCACCAATAGTTAAACGAGAAATCTTGGAACAATTAGCGCACAAAGGGGTGCAAAAGACGAATAGCCAGCTAGAAACAGCAGGATTTTCCGCACAAGCCCACGCTCGAGAAATCAATATTTTTCTGTTGGACGAGCAAAAACGAGCAAGAATTCAACAAAAAGGAAACGCATTTTTTGCCGAAGGAATTGGTGAATTCACTGCGGAAGAATTGACGGAGAAATTAGAAACTCAGCCAGAGCAATTCTCACCCAACGTAATCCTTCGTCCCGTTTATCAAGAATGCATATTACCGAATCTCTGCTATGTCGGAGGTGGAGGAGAAATGGCGTACTGGTTGCAATTAAAAGGTGTTTTTGAATGGTATGAAATTCCTTATCCATTGATACAAGTCCGTAATTCGATGATGATTATCGATCATGCGACAAATGGAAAATTGGAAACAATAGGATGGACGACAGAACAGCTTTTTGAAGATGTCGATGCTTTAAAGAAACAATATGTTCTTGAAAATACAGAAGAGTTGGATTTTACTGAACTTCGCAAAAAGAAAGACGGACTGATTGAAGCTGTGACATCAGTTGTTAACAGAGTCGACCCAAATATGAAAGGATTTTTGGAAGCTGAAATGACGCGATTATCAAAGCAAATAGAAAGTCTAGAACAGAAATTACTTCGAGCGGAAAAGAGTAAATTCGAAAAATCATTGAAACAGATGGACCAAATTAAAGATAGACTTTTCCCGAACGGCGGATTACAAGAGCGAAGTGCCAACTTCTTTAATTTCTGTTCGGATGGAAAAGTGCAAGAACATTTATTGAAAATGAAAGAAGCGCTTGACCCCTTTGAAAAAGATTTTACCGTTTTTTATTTCTAGTATGATTCATTCAATAATTCCATTTATTTAGCGTTCAGCAATTGTT
>DDBE01000173.1:17737-29775 GCA_002332715.1 Flavobacteriales bacterium UBA2040 | reverse complement strand
GTGACAGGGATTGTAGTGAACAAAGCCAACAAATCACTTGACTTTATTTTGGTCAAATGTAAAAACGCGAATCCTACTTCCACTCGAACGAATCCGTCGGGTGAATTCAAGTTGATTGTCTCCCAAGGTGATACAGTAACGCTTATTTTCGATCAAATAGGATCATCTAAAGAGGTAAATCTTGTTATTGCGAAAGGAGAAACTTCAAGGCAAATTGGAAAAGTGGTGTTGCAATTTCAAGAGCAAGACAGCGTAGAAGTAACACAAAAAAGATTCGACCCTTTTGAGTTGCCAACCAAACCGTTTGGCGATCTTCAAAAAATACCAATGGGAGGTGTAGAGAAATTCTTAGTCTACACAACTGCCGCTGTTTCCAATAATGAATTGACATCCAATTATAACGTACGCGGCGGAAATTATGATGAAAATCTCGTTTATGTCAATGGATTTTTAATTTATCGACCTTTCCTTACCCGCTCCGGTCAACAAGAGGGAATGAGCTTCGTCAATACAGCACTTGTTGAAGAAATCGCATTCTCGGCTGGTGGTTTCGATGCTGGTTACGGCGACAAACTGAGTTCAGTTCTTGATATCAAATACAGAAAACCAATCAAATTTAGAGCATCTGCAACCGCATCACTTTTGGGTGTGGAAGCGCATGTTGAACAAGCGATCGGACCGCGTTTTAGTTATTTAGTGGGTGCGCGATACAGAGCAAATGGATATTTATTGAACTCGCTTCCCGCAAAAGGGGCGTACAATCCTGTTTTTGCCGATGCCCAATTCGTCACCAATTTTGCCATCAATGAAAAGTTGAATTGGTCTGTTCTTGGACATTATTCCTCCAACGATTATCGTTTCGCACCACAAACACAACGAACCGATTTTGGCACTGTGAATGAAGCATATTCCTTCCTGATCTATTATGAAGGACAAGAACAAACCAAGTTTTTGACCGGAATGGGAGGAACTTCCTTGAAGTATAAACCGAATGACAAAACCAATCTTGATTTTTATGCAACCGTATTTCGAAGTGTAGAGCGCGAGTATTTCGATATTTTGGGTGAATATTTCATCAATGAATTAGAAACAGATCCGGGGAAAGAAGAATTTGGTGATTCTATCGCCAACGTTGGAATTGGTGGATTTTTAAATCATGCCCGCAACAAATTGGATGCGACGATAATCAATGTATACCACAATGGAGATTACGAATTAAAAAGCGGGTTTAGAGACGAAGAAGAAAATCGATTTTTCAGATCTCAATTCAAATGGGGTGTAAACGTCCAACGTGATCAATTTGACGATGTGCTAAGCGAATGGCGTTTGATCGATTCGGCTGGGTATAGCAAACCGCAAACGAATCCGAATGAAGCGGAACTCTTTGAAACAATTAAAGGAAAGCTACAACTGAAAACGTTTAGGGCCACTTCTTTTCTGCAATTGAACTCCATTTGGACAAGAAACGAAAAGAACTATATCGTCAATACCCAGTCAAAATTCAAAGATACTTTGGGTAACAAAACGAAAATTAATTATCAGGACACCGTTAGGGAGTCTGCTTCTCGATTGGCTTTGAATGTTGGTTTGAGAGGCGGTTATACTGATATCAATCAGGAGTTTTATGTGACACCACGCGCCTCATTTACTTATTTTCCTCGAGTTTATATGCGTTCGAAAGGTGAATTAACCAGAAGAGATGTTCGTATGCGTTTGGCAACGGGTTTGTACTATCAACCGCCATTTTATCGTGAATTCAGAACATTTGAAGGTGAATTGAATTTGAATGTTAAATCGCAAAAGTCTTTTCACGCAGTAGCTGGAACGGATATTTACGTGAATATTTGGGAGAGAGAATCACCGTTTAAAATTGGAGTAGATGTTTACTACAAATATTTGTGGGACGTAAATCCGTATGAAATAGACAATGTAAGAACGCGTTATTTTGCTGAGAACAATGCCGTTGCCTATGCTTATGGTTTGGATTTCAACATGAATGGGCAATTTGTAAAAGGCATTGAATCGTATTTTAAATTCGGATTAATGTCAACCAAAGAGGATATTCTAAACGACCAATTCACAGAGTATTTCAATTCGGACAATGAGAAAATTATTTTCGGGTATACTTTCAACGATAGCATAGTCGACAGCACAGTCACCTATCCTGGATATGTGCCTAGACCGACGGAACAATTCTTCACTTTCGGGGCTTTGATTCAGGATCAGATGCCGAAGTTTGAAAGTTTTACTGTTCAATTGGGATTGCAATTTGGTTCAGCATTGCCTTATGGTCCGCCAGACAGAGATCGCTACAAAGACACCTTGCGTTTGAAATCGTATTTCCGAACAGACATTGGTTTTTCATATGATTTCTTGTACAAGAAGCGAAATAAACTATCGACCAAGGAAAATTTCTTCACCAAGAATTTTAATGACGCCATACTTTCCTTTGAGGTGTTCAATTTGCTCGGTATCAACAATGTACTATCTAAACAATGGATTCAGGATGTGAACGGTTTGTATTATGCCGTTCCGAACAATCTCACCGCGAGGAGATTCAACTTGAAGTTGATTCTAAGGATGTAGTAAAACAAGTAATAAGCACTTTTTCATATTCTTATTTTCTTTTGAAGCTACAATACAAGAAGTTTTGTGTTGTATCAAATGGTGTTGTATGATCCTCTGTTTTGAAATCGATTAAGTCAAATTGAGCCGATAAATGCTGTAGAATTGATTTTTCTGAATATTGTGAAATTTCCAAACCAGAGCATTTTAGGGGTCCATTTTCAGAAAAAGTGGCAATAATTACATTTTTTGCTGCATTTTCTGCCATAATTGAAGCATATTTCGAAATATCAGATGGACTCGTTAAAAAATGAAAAGCAGCTCTATCGTGCCAAATGTCAAAATTATCTGTTGGTTTAAAATCAACCACATCACTCACAATCCAATTCACTTGATCTGCCCGAGCACCCAATCTATTTTGAGCTTTTTCGATAGCTTTTGCTGAAATATCAAGAACCGTAATGTTCTGATATCCATCATCTAATAAGTGATCAACTAAATTGCTGTCGCCACCACCGATATCAATAATATTCGCTGTTTTATCGGCACCAAACGATGAAATGAAATCCAACGATGTAGAAGGTCGTTTTTGCGTCCAACTCACTTGGTCTGGGTTTTTCGTTTCGTAAACGGTTTCCCAGTGTTGCTTTCTATCCATGTCTTGCTATTTATCCGCTAAAAATATATCAAATTTCAATTGCAAATTCCCTTTTGTGTCAATAGGAGCAATTTCCAAAATTCTATGCTGTGCTTTTTCTTGTGATGCCCAAGGATCTTTCGTGATATGCGGATCACCTTTGAAATAAATTTGAGAAATCAATTCCTTGTGATTGCTAGCCGTAACTCGATAATGAATGTGAGAAGGGCGAAATAATTTTCCGTTCAGGTATTTCCCTGGAAGAATCGTTTGAAAAGAATATTCGCCGTTCGCATCTGTTTTCCAACTGGCACGATGTCTATACTCATCAGAGTCATTATCGTATTCTCCATCCGCATTGCAATGCCAAATTTCGACTAATGCATTTGGAAGAGGAGTGGTACAATCGGATCCGAAGATTTTTCCGTGAAGTAAAATTTGCGCACCGCGCACTCCTTCAACGATAATATTTGAGCGAATAGGCACATTCTCACGATAAAATGGTCCAAGAATATCATTGGTTGTTTCACAGTCGCCTTTAATTTCTCCCGTTTCTGATTTAACGACGGATCCGCATGTTGTCAATGAGAAAGCGGCTAGGGAAGAGGTGAGTAAGAAATTTTTTCTATCCATGATTTTTTTGTCTTTAGTTGAAAGTAAATTACTAATAATTAGTACGCCACCCATTTTCTTTTTTGTTGCAGTGCTAATTTCGTACCACTTTCGATTCCGAAATTATTATTTTATTTACACTTTTTTCTGCTGACATCTTTAAAGTACCACTATGAATTCGAGAATCTTTGGGATTTTCCTTCAAATAATCTACAACCACTTAATCGTGGCAACAGTTCTAGGAATGATAAAAGACTCTGTGAAGCAAAAGGCATGAAGTTGATGTTGTTAGAATCTAACTTGGTTTTTAAATACATAGTATGCATGTGACTTTGCTTGGAATATCCAAAATATCCTTTTAATGCTATGGTGAAGTTGTCTTGAATTTGCTTCAGATCCTGTAAAACAAATATAGCAGAAAAGAGAAGGCTTAAGGATTTTATCATATGGTTCTTTTTACAGCATAATTAATTAAATCATTCATTTTAAAGTTTCTCCTTTAAATAAACACCTGTAAAACCGAGCTTCTCTCTCACTATATCTTCTGGAGAACCAGTTAACACCAAGTTTCCACCTTTATTTCCTCCATCAGGGCCTAAATCTATTATGTAATCGGCGCATTTGATAACGTCCATATTGTGTTCAATGACCACAACTGAATGTCCGTTGTCAATCAAAGCATTAAAAGCGATTACCAATTTTTTTACGTCATGAAAATGTAAACCTGTTGTCGGTTCGTCGAATATGAAAAGCGTAGTGTCAGCATTGGAGCCTTTTGCGAGGAAAGAAGCCAATTTAACCCGTTGCGCCTCACCACCCGAAAGTGTGCTAGAAGATTGTCCGAGTTGCAAATATCCAAGTCCTACGTCTAAAAGAGGTTGTAGTTTTTCGACAATTTTTTGTTCTGTTTTTCCAGCACCTTTTTTGAAGAATTCAACAGCTTCGTCGATGTCCATGGCGAGTAATTGCGCGATGTTGATGTCCATCAGTTCCACTTCCAAGGTCTCTTGTTTGTATCTTGTACCTTCGCAGATTTCGCAGGGCAAATGAACATCGGCCATGAATTGCATTCCAACTGTAATTTCGCCTTCACCTTCGCACATTTCACAACGACCACCATCGACGTTAAAGGAGAAAAAGCCGGGTTTGTAACCTCTATTTTTAGCCAAAGGAACACGCGAAAATAAATCTCGGATATCATCGAAAGCCTTCACATAGGTTGCTGGATTGCTTCGCGACGATTTTCCAATTGGATTCTGGTCCACGAATTCAACTGTTTTTATCTGACTCAATTCTCCACTTATCGATTTGTATGCACCATTCGGATTGCTTGATACAATTCCTAAATGACCACGAACACCAGGATAGAGGATGTCGCGAATTAAAGTAGATTTTCCTGATCCACTCACACCTGTCACACAAACCAAATTATTGAGCGGAATATTGACATCAATGTTTTTCAAGTTGTTCTTCCGAGCTCCGTATATTTCAATTTTGTTTTTTTGTACACGACGTTTTTTTGGGACTTCAATTTTTTCTTTTTCAAGTAAATAGTCTGCTGTTAAACTGTTTTTAGCTTTCAATAAAGCCATGTGATCTCCTTGAAAAACGAGTTCGCCACCGTATCGACCTGCGCCGGGGCCAATATCCAAAATCTCATCTGCCGCTTTCATGATGTCTTCTTCGTGTTCAACAATGATTACGGTATTGCCCAAATCACGAAGATTTTTCAAAACTTTGACCAATCGTGCTGTGTCTCTTGGGTGCAAACCAATGGAGGGTTCATCGAGTATGTACATCGAACCAACCAAATTGCTTCCCAAAGAAGTCGCTAAGTTGATCCGTTGCGATTCTCCGCCAGACAATGAATTGGCAGAACGATTCAGCGTTAAATAACCCAACCCAACTTCACACAGAAATTGCATACGGCTTACGATTTCAGGAAGAATTCTTTTGGCAACCTGCGCATCTTGATTTATTAAATTCAATCCTTCAAAGAAAACTAGGGCATCTTCTATTGGCAACAGGACGATATCGGTAATCGATTTACCCTCTATTTTCACATAGTTGGCATCACCTCGAAGACGAGAACCTTGGCATTCCTTACACGCCGTTTTTCCTCGGTAGCGAGAAAGCATAACACGGTATTGAATCTTATATGTTTGCGATTCTAGGAATTTGAAGAATTTGTGGAGGCCATCAAAATACTCATTTCCGTCCCACAACAATTGAACTTCTTTTTCTGTCAAATCGTCAATCGGTCGATGAATGGGAAAGTCGAATTTCTTGGCACTCATCACGAGTTGGTTCAAATATTCGCCCATGGAATCGCCTTTCCAACAAGCAATTGCACCGTCGTAAACACTTTTTGATCGATCTGGAATGACCAGGTTTTCATCAATTCCGATTACTTGTCCAAATCCTTCGCATGATCTGCACGCTCCATGCGGATTATTGAACGTGAAAAAATGTTCGTTGGGTTCCTGAAAAACTTTACCGTACAATTCGAATTTATTGGAATAGCTGTACGTTTTATCTAGTTTAGGGAAGAATATTGTGCATTCACCACTTCCTTCGCCAAATGCCAATTGAATGGAGTCAGCAATTCGCGACTCCTCTTCTTCTGTATCGAAACGACAGACAATTCTATCAATCAGCAAAAGGGATTCAGAAATATTCTTCGGTGAATTTTTTTGAACCTCCTCCAGGCTAATTGTTTCACCTTTCAAATACAGTCGGGCGTAACCTTGATCGAAAAGCAATTTCAATTGTCGCTCTATACCATACTTTTCAAATCCTAGAATAGGAGCGAGGATCATCGCTTTTTCGTCCGGCTTTTGTTCTTTCAAAAGATTCAGAACATCCTGCACATTGTGTTTTTTCACCTCTTCACCCGATTCAGGATCGATGGTTTTCCCCACTCTCGCGAAAAGGGTTTTCATATAATCGTATATCTCAGTCGTTGTTCCTACTGTCGATCTCGGATTGCTTGTAATTACTTTTTGTTCAATGGCAATAGCTGGAGCGATACCTTTGATGTAATCTGTTTCAGGTTTATCTAATTTCCCTAAAAATTGGCGCACGTAAGCGGAAAGACTTTCTATAAAGCGTCTTTGTCCTTCGGCGTATAGCGTATCGAAAGCCAAGGAAGATTTTCCAGAACCTGAAAGTCCGGTAACCACGGTGATTTTACCATGTGGAATTTTTACATCTAGACTTTTTAGGTTATGAACTCTGGCACCTTTAACTTCAATACATTTTTCCATTTCGGGAGGTCAATTTTTAGAGAATTTAAAGGTAGTATAAAAAATAGGGTTGAGAAAAAAATGAAGGTATAGCTTCAAAAAGATTACAAAAAAAGGTGACTTGAGATCAAGCCACCTTTTCACAGTTTAAAATGCTAAACTATTTTTTCTTTTTCTTTTTAGAAGTCTTTTTATCATCTCCCAGTTGAATGTCAACAATTCTTGCTTGTTTGCCTCTCTTACCAATAACAAGCAATCCGTTTTCAGAATATTTGAAGGCGTATCTCGGCATAACTGGCATCTTGTATCCAGATTTTTTGTCTTTCGATTTGAACAATACATTTGATTCAATAGAACCATCATCTTCGAAAATCACCAACACTGTTTCAGAAGAATTCTCACGAACAGATTTTGGTTTCTTATCTTCTTTCAAACGCAATTCATTTTTTGGATTTTCATTATAAATCAAATATAACTTATCGTCCTTCATCATCGTTCCGATACCATAATAAGGTAGTTCATGCGCTCCAGGTGTAGTTGTTGCGCCAGCAAGTGCCATTAGAGACCCTATAGTTCCTTTTGTAGAACATATTTGGTTTTTCTTTAGAATTGAGTATGTCTTCATTTTCCCTTCGGCATCAAGGAAGAATACCAATACATTTCCATAGGTCCAAATCTGTTTTACCACGTTTCCGTCTTGATCTTTAACTTCTTGGTATAAATAATACTCAGCAACTACAGTCATTCCGCCATCTGCACGCGCATACGTGTTTCGCACAACGTAACCGCTAATACCTTTGCCTTTTTCTGCACGTCTTTCGTTCATCAATTTTCCCAAGAATTTTTTATCGAAAGGAGAAATATTTGAACTAGTAACCTTTTGCGTTGTAGGGTCGATTCTTAAGAAATAGAATCCTTTCATTCCAGCATCAAAAAATTTACCTTCAGCGTAGAATCCGGTGCAAATTATTTCATTTACAACGTTCAATTCAAGGTGAGCTGTAAGAATGATTTCATCTTTAAATCCAATTTCATATTCCTTTAATTTCTCTTCATCTGGATAGTATGAGTATATGGATACATAATATCTTCCTTTCGATTGTTTTGCTTTTTTCTCTTTGTTTTCAAGGCGGTTCGAAACAGACATGTGTAGATTTCCTTTGGAATCAATCAAATAGTCTAAGACCGTGAAATCTCTATTTTCTTGATCAAAAATGATGTCATTTTTCCATAACTCATTCAAGCTATTGTCAGTTACTTTGACTGCGATTCTTGCATTCTCTTTGCTTTTTGCAGGATACGTGCAGATAAACATGATTTTCGTTGAATCCAAACTTCTGATAACTTGAAAAGGACGAGAGAACATTCCGAAGTTTTTGTCTTTAACAACCATTGCTTCATAATGCTCGTTGAATTTTCCTTTTTTAATATCTAAATCAGATGCATATAAAGTGACTTGGTCTGCCTTTCTATCGAAATATTGAGAAAAGAAGTAAGTTGTTTCACCGATTTGACCTGCGTCTACATATTTCACTTCTTTTTTACCAATTGAAGGAAGTTCAAGCTCTTTCGAAACATCCATTTTCAATTTTTCATCCAAAGACACCACACGGAAATTTTTTCTTCCTCTTAAAGTAAGAAAGCTAAAATCATTTCTATCTGTATTTAAAACGCGTTGGATGCTTTCGCCACGTTTGTTCATCTCAAAAGGGGTGCCATTAACGACGGTAACCTCTTGTGCGTTCGCTAAAGAACAAGCAACGACGGCAAAAATGGGTAAGATTTTTTTCAATTTCATAATTAATAAGTTCAATTAGTTAAAATATTTATATTTGCGTGAATTTAATAAATTAATCGTCTAATTACCACTTGCCATCCATGATAAAAATAATCTTTCTCTTCACCTTGCTTATTAGTGTTTGTCAAGTAGCTTATTCACAGGACGAACCAAAAGTTGTTGTTTTTAATCAATCCGAAAAAACGGAAGTAGAGAATACGGCTGAAAACTTAGTGAAATTAAGCTTGTTGGAGCCATTTACGGGAGATATCAGCTTATATTATGAAAGAGGACTTGGAAAAAACATTTCTGCAGAGATTGGATTGGGAATGACCATCGATGATTATATGGGGTCTGTACTTTTTGAAGATGAAGGTTTCTTTGTCGATGATAATAAAACTTCATTGTTGGGCTATAGTTTCGGTTTAGGATTTAGATATTATCCGTATGCTGCATCTGATGAGTTTTATTTTGCACCAGAATTCAAATACAGATATTATCATTCCGAATTTGGAGGGTCACCTTTTAGTGCGCCTATAGAAGAATCAAAATCACGTGCAAACTTTAGAATATCCGTTGGGTACGTATACTTCTTTGACGATAAAATTTTCATCGATTATTTTGGTGGAGTGGGTATTGCAGCAAATAAATACAGTCAATATACAGACGTGTACAACCCAATCACAGGTCAAACAGAATTTGCCATCGTCGATTCAAAAAGACTTCGTCCTTGGTTGACACTTGGTGTAAAGCTTGGATTCGCCTTTTAATAGGGAGTTTCAGCAAATCATAAAGAATTTAAATTTAAATTTTATTTGGCAGTTTCGAACCATTGTCATACATTAGCAATTCAAACAAAAAACAAAACGCGTATAGATACATTTTTACACTTGATTTAAATCATTGGTTATTAACAAGTTAAAAATGTGTACTATGTCTTTGAAAGAACAACATGACAGCGTTTTAGTATCTCAATATATTAACGGTAGTGAAAAAGCATTCGAAACGCTTATGCTTCGGCATAAAGATCGTGTTTACCGTTCTATCTATTTGAAAATTAAAAATCCAGCTTTGGCTGAAGATATTTTCCAAGAGGTGTTTATCAAAATCATCAATACGATGAAGTTGGGGAACTACAACGAGGAAGGTAAGTTTCTGCCTTGGGCATTGCGTATCGCGCAAAACATGGTCATCGATCATTTCCGCCGCAACAAGAAAATCAAATTGATTTCAGAGAGTTCGTCCAAGTCAGATGATTACAACATATTTCATACCTTGAAGTTGGAAGATTCAAATATTGAAGAGGTTATCACAAAAGCGGAAATGGAAAAGCAAGCGGTTGAATTAATCGACCATCTTCCTGCAGCTCAAAAAGAGATATTAATCATGCGCTTGTTTCAAGACATGAGTTTCAAAGATATCGCTGAGGCGAAAGAAATTTCCATCAACACTGCACTTGGTCGTATGCGATATGCACTCATCAACATGCGTAAGATCATGGATGAAAACAATATCGCTTTAGATTTCGCCTAGGATTCCCAGTTAAAACACTGAAAACGAGTCGTTCTGATAATTTTTGGAAGGACTCGTTTTTTTTGTTATTTTTTTCGTAGAGTTGTGAAAAAGGTCATAACTTGTTAGTCCCAATATAGTTTTATGAAATTTCTCTGCGCTTTCTGTTAAATTCTTATTGTTCTTTTCTTTCATTTTTGGAGTGGTCAAGAAGCTAAAGCACAAGTTATAGCAGGTAGTTTAATGTTTGTAGGTTTCAATGCGGATGGAAATGATGGATTCGCATTGGATCTGAAAACGCTTATTTTGTTGTTCAATAAGAAACCAATCTTATTTCATGAAAGTATACATCAGAATATTTGCCCCCATTTGCAAGGCCTGAGCTCTCTTTAAAGGAGAATCATTGTGTACAGCTGCGTCTTCCCAACCGTCGCCTAAATCGGTTTCATAGGTATACAAACAAATTACACGTCCATTTTCAATAATAGCAAAAGCTTGTGCTCGTTTATCGTCGTGCTCGTGAATTTTAGGCAAGCCATTAAAATCGTATTTCTGATGAAAAATAGGATGATTAGGCGGTAATTCAATCAATTCCTTGTTCGGGAAAAGCTTCTTAATTTCAACACGAATGAATTCATCCATTCCGTAATTGTCGTCAATGTGCAGAAATCCACCGGAGTACAAGTATGTTCGGAGGTTGTCCGCTTCAGCTTGAGAGAAAACGACATTTCCGTGCCCCGTCATGTGTACAAAAGGGTAGAGGAACAAATCTGCCGAGGCAACATCTACATAAGGTACACTCTTCGAAATTTTCGTCCCCAAATTTGAATTACAAAAGTTAACCAAGTTGGGCAATGAAGTCGGGTTGGCATAATAATCACCACCGCCATTGTATTTCAAAAAGGCAACTTGATAAGAATCTTGTGCTTGAACCTGAATTCCCAAAACAATGGAAAAAATGAATAAAAACTTAGTAATTGACATGTCTTTCTTTCTTTTCATCGTAAATATCGTCAAAAGTCACCAATATTCCAGTTTCCTCAACATTTCCAAAATCTGGATTTACGGCAGTTCCGAATGTTTTCATCGTCGGAGAAAGATTCATGTATATATTCACGAGTGGTGGAACAAATTCGCCTCGTTCTCTGAGATAACTATTCAAAATTTTAAAGTCCTCTTTAAAATCTTCACCGGAAAACAATTGCGTGTAACTCATTTGAGCATGTGCGATCAAAAGTGGTTGATAAGGTCGTATTAATTCCTCTTTATCTGGGAAAAACAAATGCATGAAATACAATAGGATATTACGACATTCTTGATTATAAGTAGGATACATGGTCACTTTTCCAAAGAAATACTTCAGATGACTTCGTGTATTTACAATCGCTCCAAGTCCGTCCCAAATATTGTCCAAAGCAAAAAGTCCTTTCCGCGGATTGACCGAAGGTTGAAAATTGGGTTGCACCCATGAACGTCCTAATTCAATGGTATGTGGAAGATAATCTTTTATAAATTTCTCAGAAAAACGGAAATAATGTGCCGTAGAAAGATGTATTTGTTCAGGTAAGTCTTTCAAAGCGTCGGCGCACTCTATAAAACGATATCCGCCTACAATTTCTTCATCTTCTGGTGACCAAACGATCAATTGGTCATAGCAAATTTCATCGGTGTCAAAATCGTCGAGATCCAC
>DDBE01000173.1:0-17364 GCA_002332715.1 Flavobacteriales bacterium UBA2040 | reverse complement strand
ATTTCTTGAGTTACATTCGGCGAATTGTGAATGTTTACGCAATAGATTTCGTTTTCACCTTTTCGGGTGGTGCGCAAAAATCGATCAGCATTCAATTCCTTTTTCAGTATCGCTCGATCTATAGGATCAATAATTTTTTGTTCGTCCATTTTATTTTTTCTCCAATTCGTAAAGCCTTTGTTTTACAAATTCGGCTTGTTGTCTATCGTTTGTATCAGGTAAATCACTCATGGAAATAGGTTTGCCAATCGTCATAAGGATGGAAGAGTCCCTTAATTTAAACAATTCATTGGATAAATAAAGCATTTCAATATTCGTCTTTATTCCGATTTTGGTTCGAAAATTTGCTAAACGATAAAAGAAGTTGCTCAAATGTCCATCTATGTGCATAGGAACGATTAAACGATCATTTTCTTTCGACAAAGTCACAAATGTTTTTTTCCATTCAAAATCTCGTATCTGTCCGTTTATTTTCCTACTGACTAATCCAGCGGGGAAAATGCACACTAAGAAATCGCTAGCAAAAAGCTCTGAAATTTGTTCGCGTTTGCTTTGGTTGTTCTTTCCATGTTTATCAACTCCCAGAAATAAACCATTCATTCGGTTGAGATTGAGTAACAAATCGTTTACGATAAACTTTAAATCGGTGCGTATTTTTCGCAGTGCCGACACCAAAGCAATGGCATCCATCCCACCAAGTGGATGATTCATCGCCAATACGAGTTTACCTTCTTTTGGTAGGTTTTCTAGACCTTTGATAACTACTTTGATATTCAAATAAGCCATTACATCATCGCAAAATTGACTATCGTGCGCGTCGGGATGATCCGCCATAAATTGGTTAATATCCTTTTGATGCAAAATACGTTTTAGGTAGCCAATTACAAATCCAGGCAACCACTTGAGTAATCTTGGATTTTTACTTGCAATAAGCTGTCGAATATCAATAAACTTTTTTTCTTTCATATACTAGCTTGCGCTTAACTGCTAAATTAATTTTTTTTCTACTTCCATCATGCATTAGCTTTGTCATTTTTCAAACATTTGTATAGGATAAAAATTCTTGATTTACCTTTCAAATACTATGTGAATGATTAGTTTTGCATGTAGTTAAAAGCTTATTTAAATGATTCAATTAGCGGATAGAGTTTTGGCCATGGAGGAATCGGCAACGATTGCAATGTCAAAAAAGAGTAGAGAATTAAAAAGTGAGGGTAAGGATGTGATTTCTTTATCACTTGGTGAACCCGACTTTTACACACCCGATTTCATTAATACTGCCGCTATTCAGGCCATTAAGAATAATTATTCGAAATACACACCTGTTTCAGGATACGAAGATTTGCGTGAGGCAATTGCTAAGAAATTTCAACGTGACAATGGGTTAAATTATCAGAAAGAAAATATTGTTGTTTCAACAGGCGCGAAGCAATCAATCATTAATGTTGTGATGACGATAGTAAATAATGGTGATGAAGTAATTATTCCCACACCATTTTGGGTTTCCTATATTGAAATGGTGAAAGTTATCGAAGGAGTTCCGGTGATTGTTTCAGCTGATATTGAAAGTGATTTTAAAATTTCGCCAGCTCAATTAGAAGCTGCGATAACGCCTAAAACGAAGTTGATGATTTTCTCTTCGCCTTGCAATCCCACTGGGTCGGTATATAACAAAGAAGAATTAGCGGGGTTGGCAAAAGTGATCGCAAAGTATCCACAAATGGTGGTTATTTGTGATGAGATTTATGAGCATATCCGTTTTGAAGGAAAGCACGAAAGTTTAGCACAGTTCCCGGAGGTTTTTGACCAAGTGGTAACTGTAAATGGTGTTTCCAAGGCTTGGGCCATGACAGGTTGGAGATTGGGATATATCGGTGCTTCAAAACATATTGCTAAAGCTTGTGATAAAGTACAAGGTCAATTTACATCGGCAACATGCAGCATTACACAGCGAGCGGCAATTGCAGCTTTAGAAGCAGATCCGGAAGTATTAACCGACATGGTTAAGGCATTTAAAAACCGCCGCGATTTGGTCCTAAGAATCTTGAATGAAATACCAGGTGTAAAAACGAATTTACCAAAAGGAGCGTTTTATGTTTTTCCAGACATCAGCTCGTTCTTTGGAAAATCTGCTGGAAATTTTAAAATAAACGACGCAACGGATCTGTGTATGTATCTTTTGGCGGAAGCTTTGGTAGCAGTTGTTACAGGCGAAGCCTTTGGAGATAACAATTGCATTCGCTTTTCGTATGCTACATCAGAACATATATTAACGGAAGCCTTAAATAGAATTAAAGCGGCCTTGGCCAAATTGAAATAAATGACTGTTGCAGAAGCTTTTCAGAAGTTCAATTCCCTTAAAATTGCCGTTGTAGGCGATGTTATGGTGGATGCCTATATTTGGGGGAAAGTTTCAAGAATCAGTCCTGAAGCACCCGTTCCTATAATCAATTTATCGAAGCGCGAGGATCGTTTAGGGGGTTCTGCAAATGTGGCGTTAAACCTTGTTTCCCTTGGAATTCAAGCAGAAATTATCTCAGTAGTTGGTCAAGACGAAGCAGGTGAAAAATTGACCAATCTTTTTCAAAAAAGAAATATTAAAAATGATAATGTTGTTTATAGCAAAGAACGCATTACTACCATAAAGACACGCGTTATTGGCAACAGTCAACATCTTTTACGAGTTGACAATGAACAAACGAACAACATCACTCCAGAAGAAGAGAATGCACTTATTGAAGCTGTTAGAAAAGCTGTTTCAGGTGGTATCAACGCAATTATTTTAGAAGATTATAATAAAGGTGTTTTGACAGAAAGAGTTATTTCTGAAATTGTCAAAATAGCCAATGAAAATAAGGTTATTACAACGGTAGATCCGAAAAGAGAGAACTTTTTATCGTTCAAGAACGTGACCATGTTCAAACCTAATTTGAAAGAATTGAAAGAAGGAATGAAAAGTGATTTCGATTTTAAAGATTTTCATTTGTTTGAACAGGCCGTTATCGATTTGGAGTCTGAATTGAAGAACAAAATCACTTTTGTCACTCTTTCCGAACATGGAGTTTATGTAAAAGAAGGCATCCACCGAGAACATCTGAGTGCTCATTTGCGCGACATTGCCGATGTGAGTGGAGCGGGTGACACAGTTATAGCAGTAGCAACGGCTTGTCTTGCGGCTGGACTTTCATCTGTTCAAATGGCAAATATTGCCAACTTGGCAGGTGGTTTGGTTTGCGAAAGCAGTGGTGTCATTGCCATCGAAAAAGATCTCCTTCTCGAAGAAGTAGAAAATCAGTTGAATGAACATTAGGGAGTTTCGCGAGAAGGTCAATCTGACGATATACAATTCCAAGACTAAGGTTCTTGCGACACTCAATATTCTGTATGTTCTCGTGTCGCTTTTTTCCATAGGCGTACTCGTTTATTATTACGGATTCCCTTTAACCGATCAAGAAAGTGTATTCGCTTTCAAATTACTCCAATACAGTTTTGCTTTTTACATTATACGGTTTTTAGTGAAAATCGTTTACCAATTCGATGTGCCGGAATTCCTACGCTCCAATTGGTTTGAGGCAAGCGCACTGGGGCTTTTGATTATTGAAGGCGTCTATTATAACATTACCGGCTCCTTTCTAATCGAACCTATTTTTACAAGAATGGGCTTCACTAGATTTGCGGATTTCTCCATGATTTTTGTCCAGTTGTTCATCTTTATTCTTATGATGACCAATTTGGTAAAGCAACGAAACTTCAAACCTTGGGCAAAAGCGCATCCAGGATGGTTGTTTACCTTCTCCATTGCCTTTATGACTATTATAGGAGCAGGTTTCTTAATGTTACCTGAAATGTCAGTAAACGGTGTCGGTTTTATCGATGCTTTGTTTACGTCCATGTCTTCGGTTAGTGTTACTGGATTGACAACCTTCGATATTTCTCAAGAATTGACCCTAAAAGGACAAGTGGTCGTGATGATTTTAATGAAATTGGGCGGACTAAACACCATCGCCTTTGGTGCCTTAATGCTTGTGGTAGCTAAATTTGGTGTGGGTATTAAATACCACTCCATGATTGAAGATTTCGTCAACAAAGATTCAATCTTAAAAGCCAATTCAATGTTGGCCAAAATTGTCTTATGGGCGACAGCTATCGAAGTGATAGGTATTATTTTGCTCTATCTTGGTTTTGGTGATAAAGGTATTTTTGCCGATGAAAGTGTGCGTATTTTTCATTCTGTTTTTCATGGTATTTCTGGCTTCAACAATGCGGGACTTTCATCCTTACAAGGTGGAATGATGCACCCGGATGTTCTTCACAACACCTACGTGCATACTGTGGTCATGATTTTATTCTTTCTTGGAGGGTTTGGTATGATCTACGTTTTCGATCTTTTCGAAATCAAAAGATTGCGTGAAAGAATGAAAACACCGTGGAAGACAATTGGGTTTGGAACCAAGATTTCTTTGTATTTCACTTTAGGATTATTGCTCTTTGGGGCGATTATCTTCTTCATTTTTGAATACAACAACACACTGACACATAAATCATTTTACTCCGATTTTATATCGTCCTTATTCATGTCTATGACGACCAGAAATGCTGGGTTTAATGTTGTGGATACTGCAGCCTTGAGCACACCAGTATTAATTATTTTTCTCTTTTTAATGTTCGTTGGAGCATCATCTGGATCAGCCGGTGGGGGTATTCGTACTTCAACTTTTGCCGTAATTTGGGCTTCAGTTTCTTCTACGATTCGTGGAAAGAAAAATACGGAGCTTTTTAAGCGAACAATCGACAACGAAATGGTGTTAAAAGCATACGCTATCATGATGTTTTTCGTAGCTGGAAATATTATTGGCCCTTTTGTTATGTCGATTTCCGAGGCAGATTTATTGGCAACTGGCAAATATGACTTTATGGATTTGGTGTTTGAGCACGTGTCAGCAGCAAGTACGGTCGGTTTATCTACGGGAATTACGCCAGAATTGAGTCCCGTGGGTAAAATTGTACTCGTGATAGCCATGTTTATTGGTCGTGTAGGAACACTCACTTTAGCCTATTTGATAGGGAAACGCGTAATTAGTAGAAATTATAAATATCCAACTGGACATACCATGTTGGGATAAGCACAGAATGACAAAGAAAGAAGTAAAACCTTACGGAAAAGAAGATCAGTCGAAAAAGGCTGAGGTAACTGAAATGTTCAATAATATTTCGGGCAAATATGATTTTTTAAATCATTTTCTTTCCATGGGAATAGATAAGATTTGGCGTAAAAAGTCAATTCGATTTTTGAAAGACATTAAACCACAGCGCGTCTTAGATATCGCAACAGGAACGGCCGATTTTGCATTGGCAGCACTTGCTTTGAAGCCGAAAGAAATAGTCGGACTAGACATTTCAGAAGGTATGCTTAAAGTAGGACAAAAGAAAATAGAGAAAAAAGGAGTGACTGATGTTATTCGTTTGGTAGTAGGTGATAGCGAAAATTTACCCTTCGAGGAAAACTATTTCGACGCCTTGACGGTAGGTTTCGGTGTTCGAAATTTTGAAGATTTGGAAAAAGGGCTTTCAGAAATGCTTCGTGTCGTTCGTCCTGAAGGAAAACTAATTATACTTGAATTCTCTAAACCAAAGAAATTCCCCATAAAACAAGCTTTTGGTTTCTATTCAAAACGGATTATTCCCTTTTTAGGTAAGAATATTTCAAAGGATGAAAAAGCATACGCTTACCTACCTGAATCAGTGGCGGCGTTTCCAGAAGGGAAGGATTTTACCGATATTCTGACAAAAGTCGGTTACAAAAATGTTGAAGCTCAGACAGTTTCAGGAGGAATAGCAACCATTTATACGGGAAGAAAGTAGACATTTGCAATATTAGAACTGCACAATCGTTTTGTACACATGATTAAATGGCATTTTGTCATAGTATTTTTTATATCCTCGCTTGCCTTTGGACAGAAATTAAAACCGAAAAATTATTCGCGTTTTGATGAACGTCGTGCACATTTTGGTTTCATGCTTGGCACCAACATGGCCGATTTTGGACTCTATCAGAATGCGGACGCCTTTGCCCAGTTTGGTGTAAAATCAGTTACGACAGTCCCGCAAGTTGGGGGTCAACTAGGTATTGTATCTACATTTCGATTAGGATCGCCCACCATACGACTTCGGTTTTTACCTTCTCTGTCCTTTCAGGAAAGATTGATTCAATACACCTATTTTAACGTGGCGGGAAAAGATTCTCTAAGAGATACTCGTGTAGCCAGCACCAATTTAGATTTTCCACTGATGTTTCAGTTTCGAACGATGCGACACAATAATTTTGCGACCTATGTACTAGGTGGAGCAAGTTATTCCCTTGATTTACAGTCGCAAGAGTCTAAAAATCAGGATATCAATAGCCCGTTTGTAAAAATAAAAAGAGACGATTTTCACGTGCAAGGCGGATTTGGACTCGAATTTTTCTCCGCCTATTTTAAATTTGGAATAGAATTGAAGTATTCGCAAGGATTTATCAATTCCTTTATTCAAGACAATACGAGCGTCTCTAAACCAATTGATTTAATGTACAATCGGGTTTGGATGGTTTCCTTTATTTTTGAAGGATAATGAGCGAAAGCATTCAAATTCAAATCTCTCCCGAACAGGCCGTCGATTCAGAATGGATAAAGAAAACACTATCTGCACGTTTGAACCGTGACTTAGATTCTGTTAAATTCCGCTGGAAAAAAAGATCTATCGACGCTCGAAAACGAGATATAAAAGTCAATGCTACTTTTGAATACATTTCTTCAGATGAAGAGTGGCCGGTGATGAGCTATTTCGAGCCAAAGGAGGTGGACTCCTCTAAAGAAATTCACATAATTGGGTCTGGTCCTGCTGGATTATTTGCAGCACTTCGAGCACTGGAATTAGGCTGGAAACCAATCGTTTGGGAACGTGGAAAAGATGTTCGAGCGAGAAGGAGAGACTTGGCCAATTTGAACAAGAATCACCATGTAGACAATGATTCTAATTATTGTTTTGGCGAAGGTGGGGCAGGAACCTATTCAGACGGGAAGCTATATACGAGAAGCAAAAAGCGAGGTGATGTAGAGAAAACATTGGGCATTTTCGTTGAGTTTGGTGCCGAACAAGATATCATGGTGGATGCTCATCCACACATTGGAACGAACAAATTACCGCAAATTATTGTGGCAATTCGTGAACAAATAATTAGTTCAGGAGGCGAGGTTCATTTCGAATCTAAGATGACTGATTTATCCATAGAAAAGGGTAAAATTCGTTCCATTACCATCAATAAAACAAAAGTTGTAGAAGTAAAGCACTTGATTTTGGCAACAGGTCATTCAGCGCGAGATATTTTTGAATTGTTGCATTCAAAAAAAATACAACTCAATGCAAAACCGTTTGCTTTGGGTGTTAGAGTTGAGCACAGACAAGATTTTATAGATGGGCTTCAATATCATGGCAGAAAGAGCGACGAATACTTGTCGCCAGCTTCTTATTCCTTGGTGTCTCAAGTTAATGGTAAAGGTGTTTTCTCTTTCTGCATGTGTCCGGGAGGAATTATTGCTCCTTGTGCCACAGAAAATGGAGAGGTAGTAACAAATGGATGGTCGCCTTCGAAAAGAAATAATCCTTATAGTAATTCAGGAATTGTGGTAACGGTTTCTCCTGAAGATTTTGAGAATTCGGACGACCCGATGGTTTGTTTAAATTTTCAAAAAGAGGTAGAACAAAAATGTTGGGAAGCGGCTGGCAGGACGCAAAAAGTTCCTGCGCAATGCCTACAAGATTTTATCGATGGAAAAGTTTCGAAAGAATTTCCCAGAAGTTCTTATCAACCTGGTATAACAAGTGTCGATTTGAACAAAGTTCTTCCAGAAATGATCAGTAAACGATTGAAAAAAGGATTTTTGGATTTTAATAAAAAAATGCGCGGTTTTGTTAGTAATGACGCAGTTTTACACGCTCCTGAATCGAGAACATCGAGTCCAATTCAAATCCCAAGAGACAGGACTACGTTTCAGCATCCCGATGTCCAAGGACTTTATCCATGTGCAGAAGGTGCTGGATGCGCCGGAGGAATCATTTCAGCAGCGATAGATGGGATGAATTGTGTGGATGCCGTACTAGCCTCGGAAGAATTCAGAAAGTAAAATTCCAGCTGCTGTAGCCACATTTAGCGATTCTGCATGGCCAAATTTAGGGATGAGTATTTTCTGTTCCACCATTTTTTCGATTTCTGGTGAAATTCCATTTCCCTCGTTACCCATTATTAAAATCGCCGATTTCGGAAGTTTCGATTGATACACGTTTTCTCCGTCCAAAAGCGCTCCAAAAACAGGTCTTTTTTCTGATTTCAAATAGGTTTCGAGATCAAAGTAGGAAATCTTTGTGCGAAGAATGGAACCCATACTCGCTTGAATAACTTTTGGATTGAAGCAATCTGCCGTTCCAGTTGAACAAACGATATCATCCACCCCAAACCAATCTGCGAGTCGTATGATAGTTCCTAAATTTCCGGGGTCTTGAATTTGGTCCAAAACCAATGTGAAATCTTTGTTCGTTATTTCAACAGTGGGATATTCAAGTAAGGCAAGACACTTGTTTGGTGTTTTAAATCCGGAAATTTTGCTTGCATCAAGCGATGTTAATTCAAAAACAGCATCGAAATTTTCGATTTCTTGAATATTTTGACCTTTTTCTATATAAACTTCACGAACGATTTGGCGCGATAATTGAAGTGCTTCGAGCACCATTTTCTCACCTTCTACAAGGAAAACGCGTTCTTTGTCCCGATTCTTTTTCAAGCGAAGGGAGCGAAGGAATTTTATCTTGTTTTTGGAAATTTTTTCCACGTGAGTAAATTGTTATTTTTGTTCAACGTTAAATCGCCGAGTGAAGAAGTTCAAAGCTACATATATTCTTGCAATTATTGTTTTTTGCTTGGCATCTTGTCAGCAGACCAAGCACGTACCAAATGGAAAATATTTGGTGAAGAAAAATGTAATCAAGGTTTCGGGAGATGATTTGAATAAGGATGATTTAGCTGAAATTATGCGTCAACCGGCCAATTTTAAGACCATACAACTGAAGCTAAAGCTTCGGGCACACAATCTATTCGATTCGGCAAGAGTTGCTGATAAGCGAATCGAGAAAAATATTCAAATTGACAAAAAGAACGAAAAACGTAAAGCCCATCAAGAACGAATCAATGATCGACGGATAAAAAAGGCAAGAAAGAATAACGCTGAATCGTACACAAAAAAAATCATTCCACTGAAAGATTCAATTAATCCAAGATTATTTATTCGCGAATGGTTGAAGTACAAGTATGGCGAGCCGCCGGTAATTTTTGATTCAACCGCATTCAACAAAACGATAGAACAACATGCCAATTATCTCAAAATAAAAGGCTACTACTACGGAAGTAATCGAGGGAAAGTAATTTATAAAAGGAACAAAAAAGTTAAAGTCAAATATTTCTTGACAACTGGAAAGCGCTTGTATATTGATTCAGTGGTTGTCAATGTTCAGAATCAATTGATTTATAAGGATTTTATGGCGTATTCTTCTCCTGAGGATGGCAGAATAGAAAGTCTGAAAGGAAAACCATTTGATCGTGATTTATTGGATGACTATAGAAGTTCTACAGCCAAAATCTTCAGAGATAATCTTATTTATGGTTTCAGCGCATCGAATATAAATTATAGCATCGATACGAATAACATGGAAACCAAAGGTTTGATTTTGGGAATTAATTTTACCGATAGGGTCATGTATCATCCCAATTATGGGGATAGTATAATAACTGTGCCATTTCAAGCTACCTTCGTCCGAAACGTTTACTTTCATATTTGTGATACCAGCATGTTCAAAGGTGGAAGTTTTAAAGACACCGTAAAAAGTTTAGGTTTGAATTTGATGGAAGGTCAGTTTTTAAATACTATTGATACGCTACAATACCGTCAAATTCTAAACAAAGACAAAACAGGTTTAGCCGAAAATAGGTTAGCAACTTTCTTGTTCAACGAAGAAATGTTTGTATCGCCTGGTATTATTGAGTCGCAAAACTATTTAGAAGAAACACAAAAGTATAAGGAATACTATATCGATCGGGCGTATACAAGACTTCTTCAACTTGGGTTATTTGCTACGATCAAGCCTAAGATTGTGGAAGTAATGGGAACAAATAACATAGATGTCCATTATTATTTGGTTCCAGGGGAAAAAGAAAGCTTTGGTTTTAAGCCTCGGGCAACCAATTCGAATGGATACTTTGGTTTAACGGCCTCTGTTTATTATGTCAATAACAATTTAATGGGCGGTGCTCAGAAGTTAAAATTGGCTTTTAATGGAGGTTTAGAATCTCAACCCTACGTTTTTGACCCTAGTGTAAGCGATAATACGCTTGGAAATATTGGTCGGAGACTAAATACGCTCGAGTTTGGACCCAGTTTGGTGTTTGATGTCCCTGGCTTGTTTCCAACAAAAGTTACGGCTCTTTCAAAGCGGCACAGACCTCGAACAGTAGTTTCTGCTGCGTATAATTACCAAAAAAGAGATGAATTTAACCGTCAGACTTTTCAAGCAAATTATTTATGGAAAATGTATGTTGATAAAACACAAATTTTTCAATATGGTTTGCCTATTGTCTCTCAGATAAAATATGTGAATATCAATAATTCACCAGATTTTCAACAACAAATTGATAATCAGAACGATTTGTTCCTGAGAAATTCCTATTCAAATCAGTTCATATGGCAAGATTGGAAGTTTATTTTTGAATACAAGAATGTCAACAAAGACGGTTTTGACGCGATTAAAAACGCTTATATTTATTATAACGGCTCCTTTGATGCTGCGGGTAATTTCTTGAGTCTTTTTCAATCTACTCAAGATACTAATGTAAATGGTCGTCACCAAATTTTCGGTGTTCCGTATTCTCGATTTTTGCGAATAGATAATGATTTAATTATATCAAAAGCCATCAATAAAAGTTCGAGTGGTCACTTCAGATTATTGGCTGGTGGAGGTTTACCGAATGGAAACAAAGAAACATCTTTGCCTTTTGATTACAGTTTTTTCGGTGGTGGATCAAATGACAACCGCGGTTGGAGTGCCCGTTCGCTTGGTCCAGGTTCGTACAAATACATGTTAGATACCAATCGAACGTTGACACAAATAGGTGATATTCGATTAAGTGGTTCAGCAGAATATCGCTTTGATTTGGGCGCGGCATTGCGTGGTGCATTTTTCTTAGATGCTGGAAATATTTGGACAGTGAAAGAGGATGTTAAACGGCCGGGCAGCCAATTTTCGAAGAATTGGTACAGAGAAATAGCATATTCAGCTGGAGTCGGACTTCGTTTAGATTTAGACTATTTCATCATCAGAGTAGATGTCGGGATCCCGATAAACAATGTCAGTTTGCCAAAAGCCTCGCAATGGATTTGGCAGCCAAGAGATGCTATGGTGGATGAATTGGTCGGTTTTTATGGTCAAACGACATACGACAGATTACTAACGGAGGGCAAGATTCCGAAGCCGTTTAAGGCGGAATGGCATTTTGGTATTGGGTATCCTTTTTAATTTTTTTATTTCACTAACAACAATGGTGAGATGTGTAATCCATAAACCCAATGTTTAACCATCGGTTCGATTTGCACATAATCTCCAGCTTTCAGTTCGTGCTTTTCACCATTTTCATTTTCAAAGTGTGCAAATCCAACTGAAAACAGCCGAATAATACGATTATAAAAAGGAATAATTTAGTCTTCGAGCACAGTCAGATTCGCAAAGCGCAACAAAACAGTCTTCGCACCGTGATGTGGAAAAAATATCGTCGCTTTTTTATCCTGACCTTCATCAACCATTTGGGTAACTTTTCCTTTGCCAAATCGATCGTGGTTGACCATATAACCAACTTTGAGTTCTAAATTTTCAGAACCCGCGATGCCTGATCCATTAGGTCGAGATACTGGTTTGAAATTTTTTGGAGCGCTTGGAGTAGACGAGGAACCGGATAAGGCACGATTCAAGCCGCCTGTAAAAGGTTTATCAAATCCGCTACTTAACGAACGTCCACCAGCTCTGGGTGGATTCTCCATTTCTAAGTAGACTTCATCGATTTCAGTAATGAAACGACTGGATTCAGACGTTTGTAGATTTCCCCAAACAAATCGAGAGGCAGCGTAGGTCAGGGTGCAAGTGTCCTTAGCTCGTGTAACGGCAACGTAGAACAATCTTCTTTCCTCCTCCAATTCCGTTCTTGAATTGAGGACCATTTGAGAAGGAAATAAATTCTCTTCCATTCCCACCAAAAACACATGCGGAAACTCAAGTCCTTTACTCGAGTGGATGGTCATCAATGTCACATAATTTTTATCATCATCCTTAGTATTGTCAGCATCCGTAAGCAAAGCAACATCCATCATGAAATCGGGTAAATAAATGTTGCCACTTTCCTCATTCGTAATGGTGAATTCCTTGATGCCGGACAACAATTGCTCAATATTCTGATACCTTTCTATTTCTTCAACACCTTTGTCTTTGTCTGCGAAAAGCTCTTTGATGATGCCAGAAGAACGCGATATTTCTTGTGCCAAATCATATGCATTCATTTTGGACATTTGTGCCGTAAAACTGCGAATCATGGTCACGAAATCTGAAATTTTGTTCTTTGCTCCAGAGTTTATGTTGACAGGATATTCGTGAAAATTACTGATAACGTCCCACATGCTCACCCCACGTTCATTCGCAACAATAATGATGTTTTCGATAGTCGTTTTACCAATTCCTCGCTTCGGATAATTAATGACCCTTTTCAGCGCTTCCTCATCATTTGGATTGGCGACTAATCGGAAATATCCGAGCAAATCTTTAATCTCACGACGTTGGTAAAACGAAAGTCCGCCAAAGATTTTATACGGCATATTTAGTTTACGAAGCGATTCCTCAAATGCTCTAGATTGCTTATTGGTTCTATAAAGAATGGCGAAATCACTATACATCAAACCTTCTGCTTGTTTGATATCGAAAATTCGGTTCACCACTAATTTACCTTCTTCGTTTTCTGTTAAGGTGCGAACAACTTTAATCTTTTTCCCTTCATGATTATCGGTCCAAACTTTCTTTTCAATTTGGTCTTGATTTCTTTTAATGACACTATTTGCTGCTTCGACAATGTTTTTTGAAGAACGGTAATTTTGTTCCAACTTGTATAATTTATAGTCTGGATAATCGACTTTAAAATTCAAGATGTTTTGAATGTTTGCCCCACGGAAAGAGTAAATACTTTGGGAATCATCGCCAACGACGCAGATGTTTTCATAAACAGCCGCCAGTTTTTTAACGATAAGATACTGGGCAAAATTCGTATCCTGGTACTCATCCACCAAAATGTATTTGAATTTTTGTTGGTAGTACGAAAGTACATCTGGAAAGTCACGAAGAAGTACATTTGTTTGGTACAAAAGATCATCGAAATCCATTGCTCCAGCCTTAAAGCATCTCGAAGCATAAGCTTTATAGACTCTCGCCATTTCAGGTCTACGCGCCATTTTGTCTTCTGCGTTAATCTCAGCATTTTCAGCGTATGCCTCTGGAGAAATTAAATTGTTCTTAGCTGCAGAAATACGATTGAGGCAATTCCCAGGTTTGTATATCTTTTCGTCTAGTTTTAAATCCTTTGCCACTTGTTTCAGCACGCTTTTTGAGTCTTGCGTATCGTAAATAGTAAAATTGGAAGGATAACCGAGCTTGTCAGCGTTGTATCGCAGTATGCGCGAAAACACCGAGTGGAAAGTACCCATTGTGATGTTTTTAGCTTCGCTCGCACCAACTATTCTTCCAATACGCTCCGTCATTTCTCGAGCGGCTTTGTTGGTAAAAGTAAGCGCCATAATATTGAAAGGATCAATTCCTTGTTCCATCATGTGCGCGATGCGAAAGGTCAAAACCCTTGTTTTTCCTGAACCTGCACCGGCAATCACCATAGTTGGACCATGGATGTTTGTTGTGGGCGCTAATTGGCTAGGATTTAATTCGTCTAAATAACTCATTGGTAAATTGCTGTAAACAAAGTTAAGAAAACCATAATTTTAGCACGGGTGGTTTGACGTTTAATTATACACAAAAGTAGAAGAAAGTGCTGAAGGCATTAATCCCTCATTAAACGCATGGCTGCGCGAACTATGAGCAGTATCACACCAATGATAACCCACGTGCTCACTGTAGAACTTTCCATTGAGAAAGAACGTTCATGTGTATTTTTTTACGTCCTATATTTTTTCGCAGGGGATCTTGATTGGGCTTGTAAAATTCACATTCTGAATTAAAGTCAGGTTTTTTATGGACAACCCACAAACCATTTCTGTATCAATGTCCATCGACCTGTTTTCACAATATTGGCATATCATTAAGCGCTGTTCAGTGTTCATAGGCAGTTTGCCTGATTTTTAAAATTTAAGTTGATAATGCGATTAATAATTTCTTAATAAATCCTTTCAAATAACTTTGCTGATGCCGAAACTTTTTCAACTTGTAGAAATAGGGAAAGAGTATATTCAGTTTAATTAGGGAGATATGATTATACTGTCTTTAGAAGAAGTATGTTTTTAGGAGTGAATTTACAGCGTGTTATGTACTGATTTTTATTTGATACCACGATGGCTAAAAAATTAAATTGCTACCTTTACTGTCTTAATTTGAACGTAGTAGAATGGCACATAATATCAAACCAGGAGTAGCAACAGGAGATGAAGTTCAAGAGATTTTTCGTTATGCGAAAGAAAAAGGATTCGCACTTCCTGCTATTAATGTAACAAGTACAAGTACAGTTAATGGTGTTTTAGAAGCTGCGGCTAAAATAAATTCACCCGTTATTATCCAATTTTCAAATGGTGGAGGGCATTTTTTCGCTGGGAAAAGTTTGGACAACACAGATGAAAAAGCCGCGATTGCTGGTTCCATTTCAGGAGCTAAACATGTACATGAAATGGCTAAACTCTATGGAGCGACTGTGATCTTGCATACCGATCATTGTGCTAAGAATTTACTACCATGGATTGATGGATTGCTGGACGCAGGTGAAAAGTTCTTTACTGAAACAGGAAAGTCTTTGTATAGTTCACATATGCTTGACTTTTCAGAGGAGCCAATTGAAGAGAATATTGAGTTATGCAAAACCTACTTTACACGCATGGCAAAATTGAATATGACACTTGAAATTGAATTGGGAATTACAGGTGGAGAAGAAGATGGTGTTGATAATACAGATGTCGATAGCTCTAAATTGTATACTCAGCCCGAAGAAGTGGCATACGCCTACGAAGAATTAATGAAGATTTCACCTCGATTTACAGTGGCTGCAGCCTTTGGAAATGTGCACGGTGTATACAAACCGGGTAATGTAAAATTAACGCCGAAAATTTTGTTGAATTCTCAGAATTTTATTCAAGAAAAATTTAACACAGGAAACAATCCAGTTGATTTTGTATTCCACGGTGGTTCTGGATCGACTTTGGAAGAAATTCGCGAAGGAATCAGTTATGGTGTAATCAAAATGAATTTGGATACAGATATGCAATTCGCTTTCTCTGAAGGCGTTAGAGATTATGTAACAGGTAAAATTGACTATTTGAAAACGCAAATAGGTAATCCAGACGGAGATGATCAACTGAATAAAAAATATTACGATCCAAGAAAATTATTGCGCGAAGGCGAATTGACTTTCGTTCATCGTGTTGAAAAAGCATGTGAAGATTTAAACAATGTGAATACATTATAACTTCTCTTTAAGAATTAATAAAAATATTATGAGTTGGTTTCAAAGAAAAAAAGGTGGTATTACCACTTCTACCAAGGAAAAGAAAGAATCTCCAGAAGGACTGTGGCAACAATGTTCGAATTGTAAAACAGTTTTTACAGCTGAGGACTTAGAAAAAAATAGTTATGTATGTGATCGTTGTAATAATCACGAGCGCATTGGGTCGGAGGAATATTTTCAAATTATTTTCGATGATGGAAAATACAAAGAGCTAGATAAAAAACTTTCATCTGGAGATCCATTGGGTTTTGTGGATACGAAGAAATATACCGATCGAATTAAAAATACCCAGGCCAAAACTGGCTTGTCAGACGCTGTTCGAACTGCCTATGGGAAAATGGACGGTGAAGAGTTCGTTGTAGCTGCGATGGATTTTTCTTTTATTGGAGGTTCAATGGGATCTGTAATGGGAGAGAAAATTGCACGAGCAATAGATAAAGCAATAAAAATCAAAGCTCCGTTCATGATTATTTCTAAATCAGGCGGCGCGCGTATGATGGAAGCTGGTTTTTCACTTATGCAAATGGCCAAAATTTCGGGTAAGTTAGGGCAATTATCCGAAGCTGGATTACCGTATATATCATATATGACCGATCCAACTACAGGAGGAGTTACCGCATCTTTTGCCATGCTAGGCGATTTAAACATCTCCGAACCTGAAGCTTTAATTGGTTTTGCCGGTCCGAGAATCGTTCGCGAAACTATTGGTCGAGATTTGCCTGAAGGATTCCAAACTGCAGAATTTGTTTTGGAACATGGTTTTCTAGATTACATCGTAGATAGACAAAAAATAAAAGAAACACTGAGTTTGAGCTTGAAGTTTTTCAAGAATTAATCTCACGTAAAAACACTGAAAGGTTGGCTTAGGTCAGCTTTTTTTTATGATTTCAATATTTGAATAATGAAAGTATTCAAATGTTCAAGTTACCAAATTAGTATTGCTAGTATGTTTATAGCGCATTGCATAGCAATTCATAGTCATTTAGATACAGCAAATAAAGCAATTAAGATTTTAATGAAATATAACCTATTACAACAAACAAAAAAAAGGTTATCCAGCACTAGGACAACCTTTTTTTTGGGTTAATATTTAACTAGATTGTCAGGCCAGGATAAACTTTTAATGCCGCTTCTAAACAACGTATAGCCTTCACCAAAGATTCTTTTTGAAGAACATAAGCCAATCGAGCTTCTTGTTTACCCGAACCTGGTGTGGAATAAAAGCCAGATGCTGGCGCCATCATAACGGTATCGCCATTCAAGTCAAAATCTTCAAGCAACCATTGGCAGAATTTTTCTGCATCATCAATTGGAAATTTAGCGACACAATAAAATGCTCCTCTAGGCATCGGGCAAAAAACACCTGGAATATTGTTTAGGCCTTCCACCAATAAATTTCTGCGTCCCACATATTCCTCGACTACATCGTCGAAATAACTTTGTGGAGTATTGAGCGCTGCCTCTGCCGCAATCTGATCAATTGTTGGTGGAGAAAGTCTCGCCTGACCAAATTTCAAAGCAGTGTTGTA
>DDBE01000190.1 GCA_002332715.1 Flavobacteriales bacterium UBA2040 | reverse complement strand
GTGGGAACGTTTTTCCTACTACGGAATGCGTGCTTTACTCGTGCTTTTCTTGGTTAGTGCATTCGGCCTTGGAGGGTGGGATTGGCCACGAGAGCAAGCTTTAGCGCTTTATGGTACCTACACCGCTTTGGTGTATATCACGCCGATTCTTGGTGGATATATTGCCGATAAGTTCATGGGGTATCGGAAAGCAGTTGTCGTCGGGGCGATTATTATGACTTTGGGTCACGCCTCCATGGCAATCGAATCTTCACACATATTCTTATATATCGGTATCGCTTTGTTGATTATCGGTAATGGTTTCTTTAAACCAAACATGACTTCGATTATTTCTCACATGTACAAAGATGTTCCAGAGAAGAAGGACGGTGCTTATACTATATTCTATATGGGTGTGAATGCAGGAGCATTCTTAGGAATTTTACTTTGTGGTTACTTAGGAGAAAAAGTAGGTTGGGCATACGGATTTGGATTAGCAGGAATTTTCATGTTACTTGGAATGCTCCAATTTCACTTCTCTCAAAGTATTTTTGGTGATATTGGAACGAAGCCAATGAAAGAAGAAAAAGATGCCGATCAAAGTGCAAAATTAGAATTCGAAGGAGATCGTTTGAATCCGTTTACGAAAATAGATACTGCCTTGATTGCTATTAGTGCTATCATTGGCGTGGTTTGGGTTTTGAATGATCCGTTCTCGAAAATAATGAACATCAATATTCTGATGATCAATGATGTTGATTATTCAAATCACTTCATTCTAGTTGGACTCTTTGCCTTTTTATTTTTGATTATTTCTCGAATTATGCGTTATCCGAAGGTGACAAGGGATAGAATGATTGCCATTGTTGTGTTTGCGATTATGACGGTCTGTTTCTGGATGAGTTTTGAGCAAGCAGGTGGTTCCATGACCATTTTCGCGAAGGATTATACCAACCGAATTATGACGGGTAATTTCTACTATGTATATGTGGTAGTCAATATCTTAATTACGGTTGTGCCAATCGCCATTATTTCATGGGTTTTGTTCAAGTTATTCAAACAAACTTACACGCGATATAAATTGGCTAGTGTC
Organism: Flavobacteriales bacterium UBA2040; assembly: GCA_002332715.1. Classification (GTDB taxonomy): domain Bacteria; phylum Bacteroidota; class Bacteroidia; order Flavobacteriales_D; family Crocinitomicaceae; genus UBA2040. The sequence continues at coordinate 8,721 of DDBE01000190.1, read as the reverse complement.
ATTTTAGCAAGTAGTTTCTTAATTATATGGGGAATTGTTTTCTGGATGATTAACCGCGATTTGAAATCTTCTTCGTACGTAGTTGCTTACAAAGCAATTAAAACGCAGCTGACTCCAGAACAGTATAAAATGTCTGAAGACAGAACGAAGGCTTTCGAAGATAAAATGACAGGTGGTGCGACTTTCGCCACAGCTAAAGGTGAAGAAGCAGTGATTGACAGTATTCAAGTTGATGGTCAATTCCTGGTTCAACAACATTCATCTTTGGAAGCAGTTACAGCTAAAAAGAAAGAACAGGAAAAATTCGATAAGGAATACCTGAAATCAATCATGGCGATTGAAGATCAATCGAAAGCTACGGTGTACTATAGTGAGAAAGAAAAAGTATTGACGGCGAGTATGGCAGACTTGAGTTTTGAAACCATTGTTACGGAAGAAACAACAGTTATTGATGGTGAAAAACTGGTAGATAAAACAACTACTGTTATTGAACCCTATAAATTTGCCGTAGGTGATTCGGTAGCTCTTTTGGACGTTGATAAAAAAGGGAACTTGATATACTTAAACGATCAGAAAGAGAAGAACGTTCGTGAAATGGCGGAGAAAAATGATGCGGCAACGACTATCATTCCTTCTGCTGTGAAAGAATTGAAGCAGAATGAAGTGGAGATTCCAGCAACATGGTTCCTGATTTTGAACTCTTTGTTCATTATCGCATTTGCACCATTGTTCTCTAAATGGTGGGAAAGTAAATACAACCCAAGCGCAAGCGCGAAATACGGTTTAGGATTGATACTTCTTGGTGTAGGGTTCGGTGCACTAGCATTCGGTTCAATGAGTATCGAAGCAGGAGCGAAAACAGCGTCAGTGAGTCTGATATGGTTAGTCCTGGCTTATTTGTTCCATACCTTGGGCGAATTGTGCTTATCTCCAGTTGCTTTGTCTTATGTAAGTAAATTGGTGCCAGGACGTATGATTGCCATGATGTTTGGTGTTTGGTACATCGCCGTGGCAATTGGAAATAAATTGGCCGGATTACTTGGTGGTAAAATTGATCAGATTACGGAAAATTACGACATGACAACTTTCTTCCTAATCTTTACAATTGTTCCCGTCGTTTTAGGATTGATAGGAATTGCCTTAAATCCAGTCATAAAAAAACTAATGCACGGAGTACGTTAATATAAAATTTAAATTCAACTCAAAACAGTCTGTCCATCGCAAGAAGACAGACTGTTTTTTTTATTAAAGTAATAGCACAATATGAAAAGCTTTTTTCTAATTTTAATTGGATCCGTTTTTATTGGAAACTCTTTTGGTCAAGCAAAGAAAGTGGAGTGGATGGATTCTGCTCAAGTTGCTAAGCTCGAAGTTGGATCTTTTCAGTATTTCAACGCAAGCGCTCAAACTTCTTTAGGTTTAGAAAAGAAAACGGATGTCTTCGTTGATTTTGCTATGGTGGATATGTCGAATAAAATAGAGTCAGTTCAATTGGTTATTGATTCGGATACTATTCGAAATACATCGCTTCAACCGTTTATGTTGAAAAATTTGGAAGCAGCGGCAGAGTTCACTGTAATGGCATTTAGTAAGTCGGACACACTTAAGTTTACATCGACGAATGCGCGAGCTCTCAAGTTTAAATTTAAGTATACCGATCGACCGATGATCGTCCGAGATGAGATCGTTTTTGGTTTGCTCGCGCTTGTTTTGGCGTTTATCTTTTTCACTGCGCACAAAGAAACTCTGTTCTGGAAAAAGTTTTACATGTTTATTCCTGCGCTATTGTTGTGTTATGTGATTCCAGCCATCCTCGTTTTGTTCGGCTTAATCTCTCCTGAATATTCGAATTTGTACTACATGGCGAGAGATTATTTATTACCGGCCGCTCTTATTCTGATGACCTTAGGAATCGATTTCAAAGCTATTATGAATCTTGGTTCCAAAGCATTGATTATGTTTTTAACAGGAACCGTTGGTGTTGTTATTGGTGGTCCGATCGCGATTTTAATCTACTCATATATCGATCCATCCGTTGTTGGTGGTGAAGGTTTTGAAGCGGCTTGGCGCGGTATGGCGACCATTGCAGGAAGTTGGATTGGTGGTGGTGCGAATCAAAATGCGATGTATGAAACCTATCAATTTGCTCCACAGCTGTACGGTAAAATGATTGTTGTCGATATCGTCGTGGCAAATCTTTGGATGGCTTTCTTGCTTTTTGGAGCATCAAGAGCGGACAAGGTAGACAAATGGTTGAAAGCCGATAGTTCATCCATTGAAGATTTAAAAAACCGTGTCGTAAAATACCAAGAGTCCATTGCCAAACAGCCCACATTAACGGATTATATGATGATTTTAGGAATCGCTTTTGCCTTAGTCGGACTTGGACATTTCGGAGGAAAAGCAATTGCGGAATCTATCGAATCTTCTCTAGGTGCAGATTCACCATTTGCCTCCTCATTTTTATGGTTGGTTGTGATTGCAACTACTGGCGGACTGTTACTTTCTTTCACAAAATTAAGACAATACGAAGGCGCTGGTGCATCTAAAATCGGGAGTGTTTTCATTTATATTTTGGTAGCAACTATTGGCATGAAGATGGAGTTGGCGCAAGCTGTGAAAGAACCTCAGCTGATCTTAGTTGGAGTAATCTGGATGATTGTCCATGTGACCTTGATGATAGGCGTTGCGAAGCTGATTAAAGCACCGTTCTTCTTCTTGGCCGTGGGATCTCAAGCAAATATCGGAGGAGCAGCTTCGGCACCAGTTGTAGCGGCGGCATTTCATCCTTCTTTAACTTCAGTCGGAGCAATTATTGCCGTTTTGGGGTATGCTCTTGGAACGTATGGAGCGATTATTTGTGCGGAGTTGATGGCTTGGGCGGCACCGGTTTAGACCTAGTTTCGACCAAATCATCATGCATAGGACACTTCTTCAAATTCTCAATAATCGCACTCATATCCTGTTCGTTTAGGCCTTGAGAAAGTTTAAAGGCAGCTTCAATTTTCGAAACTTTCATACGGAATCCAACAATCTCCGTTTTGTAAGATTCGAGCATTTTATATGAAAAATCAGCGTATTTGAGTGGTTTTCTCTATTCTTCTCGAAAAAACCGACTAATTCTGTCAAATGCGTGTCCATTTCATTTTCCGAAAGACGTTTTAGATTTCCTTATAAATGAACTGCCTCGTAAATCCACGTAGGCACATTTTCATAACTGTAAACCGACGAAGATATGTAACCAGATGCTCCTCGAATTGTGCAGAGTGCCTTTTGTGAATTTAGTATGTCAAGGTGTTGGATATTCGCCAAGGCGACGTGTCCTTCCAAATTCCAAATACTTCTTTGGGACGAACATTTATTTCACTCTTTTTAAGTCGAAATCGATTTTATGAAATTGACCTTCCATATTTCCTGAAACGAAGGCGTGCATTTTGTCTTCGCCATTTTTGCCATAACTGATTTTTTGTGGGTAATCATGCGCTTTATTCTCAAAAACAACTTTCGAATCCGTTCTTTCGCTTTCCACGAATACAACCTCTTTTCCATCATTTTGGTCAGAAACTGAAATAAGACAAACGAGTTTATCACTCCTCAAAATAATACTGATTTTCTCTGTAAAAAGTAATTGTTCACCTTTCATGAATATACTTTCCCCAACCCAGGTAGAATCGTTCTTTAGAGTCCACGTCTCGGTCATGGTTCCTTCGTTGACATCGGCCGTCCATTTGCCAGACATCCAATCCAAACTTTGGATTTTCGTGTTTTTATTAGAACAACTTACAGCCAAAAAGGCAATTATAATAATCAATACTGTTTTCATCTTTCCTAGTTTCCCATTCCCTGTAAACCAACTAAATTGGCATACGTTCCGGTGCTTTTCATTAACTCATCATGCGAGCCCATTTCTTCAATCATGCCATTGTTTAATACCAAAATTTTATCTGCTTTTTTAATGGTTGACAAACGATGGGCAATCACAAATGAAGTTCTTCCTTTCATCAATTCATTCAAAGCATCCTGCACCAATTTTTCATTTTCAGAGTCCAAAGCAGAAGTCGCTTCATCTAATATTAGAATTTTTGGGTCTTTTAAAATAGCCCGAGCTATGGCAATTCGTTGTTTTTGTCCACCCGATAATTGAATTCCACGGTCACCAACTTCTGTTAAATACCCATCTGGAAATTTATCGATGAACTCCGTGGCATTCGCTTTTTGAGCCGCCAATTTGACTTCTTCATCTGTCGCACCCGGTTTTCCAAAGGCAATGTTTTCTTGAATACTTCCTCCGAATAGAATTACTTCTTGCGGAACTACGGCAATTTGTTCACGCAAATGACTCAATTCTATGTCTTTTGATGAAATACCGTCCAATCTTATTGTTCCTCTTTCGCTTTCGTAATAATGAAGCAGGAGAGAAGCAATGGTCGATTTTCCAGCTCCGGAAGGTCCAACGATTGCTATTGTTTCATTCTTTATGGCATTAAAGGAAACGTTGCTAAGAACGTTGATGTCTGGTCTTTGTGGATAATTGAAAGCGACTTTATCAAAGCTCACATTTCCATCGAACACAGGTTTTTGATCACCAGTGTATAATTCGTTTTCGTCTTTTTCACTGATGATATTCATAAGGTTTTCTGTTGCTCCAATCGATTTTTGAATGGATGCGTACAAGTCAGGGATGCTTCCAACGGACATTCCCATAAATACGGTGAACATAACGAATGAAAAGAAATCGCCAGAATTTAAATCTGGATTTGCGCCTTGGGTCATTTTCAAACCTTGCCAAATAATGAAAACGATGGCACCAAACATGCAAAAGATGATGAAAGATACGAAAGCTCCGCGCCAAAGTCCGCTTTTCACATTGAGTTGACGAATTTGGTCGATTGATTTTTTGTAACGATTTAAAGTGAAAATTTCGTTGGTAAAAGATTTTACATTTGAAATTCCCATCAAGGCTTCTTCAATTATGGTATTCGATTCGGCTGTATAATCTTGAGCTTGTTTAGATAATTTCCGAATGAATCGCCCGAATACGACGGCAACGATTGCCATAACTGGAACGGTTGCCAACATGATCAAGGCCAATTTCCACGAAGTATAGAAAATGAAGAAGATTGAACCGATAATGATGATGATTTGTCTAAAGAACTCAGCGATTGTCGTTCTAAGTGTTTCTTGAACCTGCGTAATATCGGATGAAATTCGACTGGCTAATTCTCCAACCTTGTTCTGGTTGAAGAAATCCATCGGCATGTAAATCAATTTGGAAAAAGCGTCTCGACGTAAATCGCGCAGAGCATTTTCCGTCACATTCGTAAAGATCACCACTCGGAAAAACGAAAAAACCGATTGTGCAATAAATAGGAACAATAAGGCAAGTGCAACCGAATTGATATTGTCAAGAGAAATTAGCTTCACAGCGCTCGACATATCGGAAACTTCACCACTTTTTCCCAAAAGCTGTCCCATTAAATAAGGAAATAACAATCCTGCTGAAGAAGAAAGGATCAAAAATATCCAACCAATGATAAAAATTCCTCGGTACGGTTTTAGATAGGAGAAGATGCCCTTTGCCTTGGCTATGCTAGCTTTTGAGAGTTTTTGTTTTGATTTTTCTTTGTTCTTTTTTGGTCGAAGCATTTACCTTACTTTTGTGCAAATTTACATGGAAAGTAGAGATTGACTTTAATTTTTAAGTTTTTTCTCAAACTCTTTGTATTTCTTGAAAATTAAGTATCTTTGCAATCCGAAATTTAGACATCAGAATAAAGAATATATATCATGAGTAAGAGAACGTTTCAACCATCAGTAAGAAAAAGAAGAAACAAACACGGATTCCGTAGCAGAATGGCTACTAAAAATGGTCGTCGTGTTTTAGCCGCTCGTCGTCGTAAAGGCAGAAAGAAATTGAGTGTTTCTGACGAAGGTATGCACAAACGTTAATCTTCTTGCTCTAGCGAGTTTAAGCCGTTTCATTTATTTGGAACGGCTTTTTTTGTGGGCTTCGATGCCGATAGCTATCGGTACCTACCCACAAAAAACATGTCGAAATTATAGCAGGAGTAGCTGGAGACGAAACCTACTATAAAATACAAAAAACAAAATTAATATCCTATATCAAATCGCAAGTTAATCCCTTGGAAATGAAAGAAGTATTTACATAACTTAGAGTAACGACAAAACCAAAAGTTACTTTTATGAATACAGAATTAAATATTGAGGAGGAAATCGTGCTTAAGCGAATTCACTTTATTCGCGGGTGCAAAGTGATGCTCGATAAGGATCTAGCCCAACTGTATCAAGTTGAGACAAAACAATTGAAAAGACAAGTTCGAAGAAACATAGAAAGATTCCCATCTGACTTTTTCTTTGAATTGACCCAAAAAGAATTGGATGATTTGAGTTGCCACATTGGCACCTCAAATTGGGGTGGATCAAGAATATTACCAATGGCTTTTACCGAACATCTGCCTGTCCGGCAGGCAGGTGGAGTTTTGATGCTCTCAAGTGTTCTAAATAACCCCAAAGCAATTCAAGTAAATATTCAATTGGTTCGAATTTTCACCAAAATGAGAGACATTTTAATCGATCAGAAAAATCTCCTTGAACAAATCGACAAAATAAAAGATAGAATGGATCACCACGATGATAAAATGGATGGAGTCATTCGATACCTGCAACGCTTCGTGAAAGATCAAACAACCGAAAGAAAACCTCTTGGATACAAAACTAAACCTACAAAATCATGTTAGTCAAAACATTCGGAAGCGCCGTGTTTGGAATAGACGCAACAACCATTACCATTGAAGTCAATTTGGCTATCGGTGTAAATTTTATACTCGTTGGATTGCCAGATAGTGCAGTAAAAGAAAGTCACCAAAGAATAAAAGCGGCACTTAAAAACAATGAGTTCAAATTTCCTGGAAAAGAAATCACCGTCAACATGGCGCCAGCCGATATACGAAAAGAAGGTTCGACTTTCGATTTACCCATAGCGATTGGGGTTATGGCAGTGAGTGAACAAATCATAGCCGATCGTCTGGATCAGTTTATCATTCTTGGAGAATTGTCCTTAGATGGTGCATTAAAACCCATGAAAGGAATACTCCCCATTGCGCTTCAAGCCAAAAAGGAAGGATTCAAAGGAATTATACTTCCGAAGGAAAATGCAATGGAAGCTGCGATAGTTGATGGTTTGGATATTTATGGAATGGAAACCTTAAAAGAAGTGGTCGGTTTCTTTAATTACGATTCTGATATTGAACCTGTTAAAATTGACATCCTGAAGGCTTTTGAGAATCAATTGAACGAAAACGACGTCGATTTTCGGGATGTGAAAGGGCAAACGAATATCAAACGAGCTTTTGAGATTGCCGCTTCAGGCGGTCATAATGTAATTCTGATCGGGCCACCAGGAGCGGGTAAATCCATGCTAGCAAAGCGTTTACCCACTATTTTACCACCCATGTCTATTGAAGAATCGCTTGAAACGACGAAAATTCATTCTGTAGCCGGTAAGATTGCCAAAGAAGCAGGATTGGTCACGCAACGACCTTTTCGTAAACCGCATCACACTATTTCTGATGTTGCACTCGTTGGCGGAGGTGGATATCCACAACCAGGTGAAATTTCTCTTGCGCACAACGGTGTTTTATTCTTGGATGAATTGCCTGAATACAAACGGACTGTACTTGAAGTGATGCGCCAACCTTTGGAGGATCGACAAGTAACGATTTCTAGAGCCAAGTTCACTGTTGACTATCCAGCTGGATTTATGTTGATCGCTGCTATGAATCCCTGTCCTTGTGGATATTACAATCACCCAGAAAAAGACTGTATGTGTGGTCCAGGAGTCGTGCACAAGTACCTCAACCGTATTTCGGGACCCCTTCTAGACAGAATTGATTTGCATGTTGAAGTAACTCCCGTATCCTTTGATGAATTGGCCAACCATCAGCCAAAAGAGGGCAGCAAGGAAATTCGAGCAAGAGTGGTTCAAACCCGTCTGCGACAAGAAAAACGTTTTTCCTCTCGTGATGGAATTCATTGCAACGCACAAATGGAGAGTTCCGATATTCGGAGTTTTTGTCAAATAAATGAGACGGGGAGTAATATTCTCAAAACGGCTATGGACAGATTGGGATTGTCGGCGAGAGCGTATGATCGGATATTGAAAGTGGCGAGGACGATAGCGGATTTGGAAGGTGCTGAGCATATTGAGACGCAGCATTTAGCGGAGGCGATTAATTTTCGGAGTTTGGATAGAGAGGGGTGGGCTGGGTAGAATAAGAATAATATTTAATTTCAATTGACTGCCGTAGACTTGTATCTTTTTACGAATAACAAATTTTGAAAGCACCAATTTTTGTTCCTATCTTGTAAAGGATTATTGCAGCTCCATAATTATGAATAACTTCCTATTCATCTTTTTTCTTGCTCAAGTTTTTTCTTGTAAAGGACAACTCATAACACACACTTATCCTAGCCCAATTATTAGTTCAGGACCAAGTGATTTATTAGGTTCGAATTATAATGTACTGAGTTCTACTTTTTATGGACAATATTATGCGTTAGCTCATTTCGATGCTACGAATACAACTTTAGGAGTTGGGACAGGAATTTTTATGACCACAGGAGCTATTGACAATGGATTTGGTCCACATGGCCCTAATACTTTAAGTGGTTGGACCACGGTGAATGGTTATCCTGCTGATA
>DDBE01000105.1 GCA_002332715.1 Flavobacteriales bacterium UBA2040 | reverse complement strand
ACTCGATGTTCCATCAGAAGCAGTCACAGTATACGTTCCTGCAGGCAACCCGGTAACCTCGTATGGAAAACTACCAAACGAAGGTGCACCTGTTGGTGTTGATGAAGAATAACTAATATTCGTTGCCGTATTTGTCACTGTCAGCGTTCTAGGCGCTGTACCTCCTTGGATTTCAGCTGTAATTGAACCTGTAACGTCTCCGTTACAAGAGATTGTAGCATTTTGAGCCGGAGTAACAGACGAATTAAGCGTGAGTGCTGGTGCACTCGTCATGGTTATAGAATTTGATGCAATCTGGTTACCACATGCATCGGTTACCGTAACTACATATGTTCCTGCTGATAAATTCGTTGGCGCAGAAGACGGAGTTGCAGTAAAAGCAGAACCATTCAATGTCCATACATAAGAATAGGGAGCATCGCCACCCGTAAGTGATATTGTTGCCGAACCAGTTGCGGTGTTACCACATGGTCGGTCGTCGACCGCAAGTGTAACTTGGGTTAATGGATCAGATAAGACGTTTCCAACCACCGTGACGTTCTGGTCTGTTGCACCTGCTGAAGAAAGTGTTACAGATCCACTTGGTGTTCCTGCAGCTGCAGATGACAAACGGATATAAACTATAGTCGAACTAACAGATCCGCCAGACTGAGCAAGAGTAAGCGTGCTCGTGTAGGTCGTGTTGTCTGTTGAGTACTCATATCCAGTCAAAGAAGCAATATCGATATCATTAGTCAAACTTATCCCAGAAACCGAAAAGTTTTGATCAGCAGAAGCAACACCTGTGCAAGACTCAAAATTAGAAAGCGCACCATTTGTTATGGTTATGCTCTGACCAAAAACCGATATACTGGAAACAAGCACTACAGCCAAAAGCGATATATACTTTGTAAATCTGTAGCTCATTTTTGAAAAATAAAAATTGAAAGTTAAACCCTTTAAAGGATTGGAGAGTAGAGAGTTTCTCATTTTGAACGTATGTTTTGTTACTTGAAAATCAGTATGTTATGTTATTTTCTTATTCTAATTCACGAAATATTTTGCAGTCAAAGAAACTCTGACACAATAATATCTCGACAAAAGTAAACCAAATTATTAATAAATTCGAAGTTTGTTTTAACTATTTCTTTGTTAATAAAGTTCTTCGACAAAAATTCTGCTTCGAAAATCTATGATTTTAATCCTCCTTATTCGAGCTATATTGTTGTTTTTTGGTATTTAAGAATTTAACCGGTTTGAACTGATCGAATCCAAAAAGTAAAGATAAATTCAATTGAACAATTAGCACTTTTGACATATAAATGATTCTATTTTCGATAAAAAAAAACAAACATAATAGCCAGGTGTGATAGAACGTTGACAGTGGTATATCGTAAAAAAGTATTTAAATTAGTGCACATGAGAAGACTTTCTAAATCCGAATTTAAGACCGCTTGTAATTGCACAACAAAATTGTATTACAAGAAAAAGGGCTTTCCATCTTCCAATGAGGGCAACGACTATTTGCAATTTTTGGCAGATGGTGGACATCAGGTAGGCAAATTGGCCACCATGCAATATCCAGAAGGAAAAGACATCAGTTCCGGAAACAATCATGAGGAAGCCAAAAAACAAACTGGTCTGTATTTAAAAGAAGAAAACATCACGCTTTTCGAACCCTATATTGAAAGTGGACAAAAACTCATTCGGATTGACATTTTGAATAAAATAGGGAATCACTTCCAATTGATTGAGGTGAAATCGAAAAGCTATAATTCAAAAGAAGATCCAAAAGCACAAAAAAAAGGACTGAAGGATTATATTTATGACCTAGCGTATCAATACCTTGTTTTGCAGGAATATCTGACACAAAAAGGTGAACCGTTCACGATTACACCGTATTTGTTCTTGCCTGACAAATCAAAGCATTGTAAAACGGAAGGACTAAACAGCCTATTTAAACTTAGATCGGAAAAATTTTCGAGCAAAATATTTAGAGCCGTAGCAGTTGATATAGACGAAAACTTCAAAAAAGACATTGAAAATGAAGACTTATTGGTGCTGGTTCCTTTTTACGATGAAGTCATTGAACTTCAAGAAGAAATCAAACTACGAAGCACCAAATTCCTAAATTCTCTGAATCCGCTACTAATTAATGAACAAGCCAAACTTAACAAAGGCTGTTTTTCATGTGAGTACAATGTGAGCAATGAAGAATTTAAGGACAGTGGTTTTGACCTGTGCTGGAAAGATAAGAATGAACCAGAACACAGTATTAATGACCTCTATTACTCAGGTTCTCTGGGGAAAAAGAGCTTAGGAATTGAAAACTTAGTAGATCACCTTATAGAAGCCAATAAGCTCTCACTTTATGATATACCAGATGAGTTCATCAGCGATGGATCAAGAGGGCAACGACAGCGCATACAATTGGAGTTCACTCAAAGTGAAGAGGAATATTTCTCTGAAGACATGACCGAAGACCTCAAATGGACTTATCCGTTGCATTTTATTGATTTTGAAACTGCCACTGCTGCCCTGCCCTATCATAAAGGAATGAGCCCCTATGAGGCTGTAGCCTTCCAGTGGTCCTGCCATACAATCCGAGAACCAGGAGCCGAACCCGAACATTTTGAATGGATCAACCTGAATCAAAAATTTCCAAATTTTGATTTTGCCCGATCTTTAAAGAAATGTATCGGGAATAAAGGAACGGTTTTAATGTGGGCTTCGCATGAGAATACCATTTTACGAAACATCTTCAATCAAATGGAAAAATACAATATCGAAGATGAAGCACTCAAACATTGGCTCAAGGGGATTGTAAAGTTTGGCAAGGAGGATAAATCCAGACTCATTGATATGAATAGCTTTACATTAGATCATTATTTTCACCCAAAGATGAAGGGCCAGACATCGATTAAAAAAGTATTACCCGCTGTATTGTATGAAAACAGCAGCGCGCGCATCTCTCGCTGGCTCGCAGAGTTTGATTCAAAGTTCTCCTTATTAAATGAAAACGATGGCAGAATTACAGACCCTTATGCGCAATTGCCTTCCTTAGATATCTTCGATGGAGGCGAAAAATATTTGAAAGACGGTGGGGGTGCCATGGCGGCCTATCAGGAGATTTTACTGGGACTTCGAAAAAACGATGCAGAATCTTTAAAAGCCTACGAAAAGGGTTTGCTAAATTACTGTAAGTTAGATACTCTGGCGATGGTGATTATCTGGGAACATTGGAAAACATCTTTAAGCATTTAAAAAATGCTGTGTTTCGGTTTTTTGCTTCGCTTTAGCGCAAAAAGAACATTATAATCTAGGTTTGTACTTCAATACAGAAATACATAACGTAAAATGGCTACTCAACTGAGAGACTATTTTACCTTTGGGCTCTGAGGTCGAGAAGTTTAAATGTTTATACCGATTTGAAAAACTCCAATCAATGTCATTGAAGCATTGTGAAACCAAATGAATTTTTGCATCTATGAAAGGTAGGATTTGCTTTAAATGTGATCAAGCCTGCACAACACAGCTCAGTTACTTGTAACAATTAGATTCAAAATAAACTGTGAAACCGGCCGAATTTTTTTTTTAGTTATTGGTTTTTATTCTAAGTTGTCTTTGATGTATAAATAATCCAAAAAAAAAACATTATTCAATAATTTCAATTAATTTTAGGTTATTAACAGTTATAAAAAAACAATGAAATTTATTAATAAGTGGTACCCAGTAATATTAGCATTCATTTGCATGTTATATTCAATCGGTCTAGGATTAACAGGAGACAAAGCTGGCGCACAATATTCAGCCCATTGGCCTGGGACAATTTTATTATTTGCTCTTGTGATTCGACAACGCAGAAAAGATACAAAAGAATGAGTATATCAATGTATATAACAGGTTTTGTCATTTTTGCAGTGTATATGTTTTTTACTCTCTGGAACATCTACAATTCTGCGAATAAAGATAAATAACCTCCAATTAATGTTCAGACGGGTTTGTTTAATTTTTTTTGATCTTATACCGACATGAAGTAAATGGCTTATTTCTAGTGCCTTTTTACTCTAGTAAAGTATCTATTTTAAAATTCTTTAAGTCAAAGCAGGCATGAAATCTCTTTGCTAGGGTTCGTTTCCTTTGCACCGTGCATTGCGTATTATTTTCTAACAGAAGAT
>DDBE01000107.1:543-4388 GCA_002332715.1 Flavobacteriales bacterium UBA2040 | reverse complement strand
GCTGGCTGGTGTAGTAGCAAAAATTACTTCACCGATTGTAGAGATTTTGAGTTACATAACATTATCCAGATGGGGAAATGAAGGCTTTTGTATTTTACAAGAAAACGTAAAGGTAGAAGTCCCAGTTATAAAAATATCTCCGGCTAAAGAACCAAATATGACTGCTGATGTATCTGACGCTCCTCAAGTATTTACAACCAAATGGGAGTCTCAAAGCGCAATTGAACAGTTAAAGGCTTGTTTCCATGACAACTATGAAAAATTATTTGGAGATCAATGGGCGTTCTCAATGAATTTAGATTTATTGGCGATTGGTTCGCTCTTACTTTTATTTTTTATTGGAATTTATGTTGCTTTGAAAAGAAAAGATTCAATTCGAATTAATTAACTTATTCAATATGATATGTTATTGTTTTTTTTCTTATTTTAGTTTGGACCTTTAAGATTATTACTATGTACAATTCAAATTTATTCGTGGAACTTTTAGCTGCTTATTTAGTGTTTATTATCCTCATTTTAGTCTTTATGATTATTGTAATGTGGAAAATCAATACAAAGGCAGGTCAACCAGGCTGGGCAGTTCTAGTCCCATTTTACAATCTTTACATATACACCCAAGTTATTAAAAGACCAACTTGGTGGATGGCGCTTTATTTTTTAGCAATCATTCCGATTCTAGGAAGTATAGCAGTCATCGTAATTAATATTCTTGATTTAATTAGACTTTCCAAAGTTTTCGGTAAAGACGGTGGTTTTGCCGTTGGATTAATTTTGCTTGGTGCTGTCTTCCTTCCCATTTTAGCATTCGGTGATGCTGAATATATTGAGGAAAGTATTGATTAAACTATTTGCTTAATAACTCAAATGAAAGCCAGATTATATCTGGCTTTTTTTATGCATACTACACCAACAAATTTCTCAATATTCGCCATTCTCAAGGGGTAAAAAATAATATGACCAAATAATCTCTTTTTTCGTACTTTTTCTTTTATATCTTTTGAATGGAATACAATTTTTGTGTCTAATTTGAAGTAACCCTTTCCAAAGAATCCATTATTGAGGTAGAGACCCATTCAGGGTATTATTTTGTTCACCTCAATCTATTCTTATGACTAAGCTTGTTTTGACATTTTGTTTGCTATTGGCATATGGCAACTCTATTGCTCAAATGCCTTATGCCTATGAGTTAGAAAAGCCGCGTAAATCTCGCGGTGTTTACTTGCTTGAAGACAACACACAATTCACGCATTATCTGAGGTTTTTTGATTTTGAATTTGAATCTGTAGTATACTTTCACAATAGCGATACGTTATGTGAATTGACCAGTTATTCGTATCACGACTCCAAACAATTTTTGCGCAAGGACTTTCTACTGGATGTAAAGCGTGTTTATCGCCATGATTCTTTACAATTTGCTGTTGAGGTGAACGATGACCTATACAGTTTAGTGCCAATAGAAGACCAAGTTTTTCATATTGACAAAGTATTTGAACTGCTTGAATTACCACAAAACAAGGGTGTTTTTTACCAAAATAAATTAGCAGCATTTCTTCGAATTAGTCCAGTATTGGAGCCTATTCAAGTTGCTCAAGTCATAGAGCCATGGTACGTCGATCCAAATACCAATCAAAGTTTTGTTTCTACCGCTTGCCGTGAAAATAACAACCTTCCATGCATGTGCGCAGCGCTCCAATTTGGCGCAGGCAATGATTATACAAAAGCGCAACAAATCGCGAGCTATTTAATCAAGCGCTTTGAGTACGGATATGGCGACACTTCACAGTATCATCCTGTAGGTCTGCTCACGAGCGAGCAAAATTTGGCGGTATGCGCAGGCTATAGCCAAATGTATGATTGGCTTTTGGATCAGGCCCACATCAATTCCAAGTATGTCAGTGGGGCTGTTCGAGTAGATCACAATGATATTTTTTATTCAGGTCATAGTCATGCTTGGAACGAGCTTGAAATTGAGGGTAAACGATATCATTCTGACGTTACTTGGGCAAAGGACACGACCTCCAATTGGCTCATGAATGATAAGGCTAACTTTTTCTTGACTCATTTTGCAGAACCAACCAATGACTCCCTTTGGGATTTACCAAATCAGCGCACAATGTATGAGTTCATGCACCAACCTATGGTCAGAAATCCCGACAAAACAGCGGCTACAAACTTGGAAAACCTTCACAACCCCATGCCATTTCAATTTGCTCAAAAAGTATTTACAATGTCATTTTCAAAGCCAGTAAATGTGCGCTCTATTTACTTTTATGATCTTGTATATCCTTTTGTGCGCTTCGAAGGTGAAAAAGCAATAGCAGATCAGTTAACGCTTAGTCTTGGGAATGGTATTCCCTATAAAAAAACAACCCACGAAGTGCATTTTGAGTTGAAAGAACAATTTACGCGTTTGGCCATCGATATTGAAGGGATTGGTACTATAGATTATTGCATTTTCAATGGAACGGAAAAGGAATTTTATCAATTTATGCTCGAGCAGATAGATGCAAGAAGCCCTTACAGCGTGGCATTGGCATTTTTAGCCTGTGCAAAGTTGAATGACGTAAAAGAATTTAATAAACTCAAACCTTATCTTGAAAATCCTAAAATGAGTTTCAAGACTTTCCAAAAACAGGCCAAGACGCAGCACATTGATGATTTCCATTTTGCGCTATTCAATGGAACACGTCATTTCGGTGATTTCAGCGGTTATTCTTTTGAATACTCCAACTCTCCAACCGAACCTCGAATTTATCTTGGAATTTCAGACAACTCCGAATTCTATTCTTTCACTGGTTTTGCAACCGATACTTGGGGATTGAGAAAGAAATGATTACTTTGCGAAGGAATACAATACTTTCTCATTATGTTTAAATTCAGTTATTTAATTGGTATTCTGCTGCTTGTAATTGCCTTTATTACTAACCCCAAGGAAAAGGATTTTAGGTCGGAAGTAGAAGATATAATAATTCAAGAAATGAAATTAGATGAAGAACAAAATATCGTAGGCGAAGTGTTAACCTCCAAATTGCTACAGACAGTGCTTTGGGCCGTAGTGCGGGTAGATTTCCAAGATTATATATTATGTTCTTTTTTTGAATTAAAAATTGGCGAGCGTCAGGTCAAATTCTTTGGTGTATTTGGGCAAGTTATTCCGATCTCAGGTAAACAGGAACTCTCGACATTAAAATGGTAGTAAGGATTCATATTATTTTATGCAATAATTCAAAGGCCCAACATAAGCGTTCCCATAGTAAACTTCTTTACCATTCGTATAACTAGAAATCCCAATATAAAGTTGATTCAATGCATTAGAAGACACAATCGGTTTGTGTTTGACGATTTTTTGCCAATCTTCAGCTTGTAATTTAAAGCATTCTGATAGGGTCACTCCTTTTAGAAATGCTTGTAAAAACTCAGTTATCGATCCACTTGTTGCAAAATAGCCACCAGCGCCAATCATAAAAAAGGGTAAGGCAGTATCTGTAATTCTTTTGTGCGCCTCTACAATACCAATATTATCAGGATCACCTGCTGAAGTACCGTGCGAACCGCAGGCATTTAAATAAATGATCAAGGGTTTGTTTTTAAATTGGACATCTTCAATAATATTCTGGGCCGTTACAAATTCATTTACATAGAGGCCGCCAAATTCGCCGTCGAATCCTCCATTGGCAACACCGTGACCCGTATAGATAAAAAATGAACAATTTACAGCCTTGGCTTTGATGTCTGCCCAACGTGCATTTGGATAATAAAATTTATAAACGGTAATGCCATTCTGCCTAAAAATATCAGCCAAAGAATTCAGGTGCCCAACGGCATGATTTTGTGCATCATTACCT
>DDBE01000107.1:0-267 GCA_002332715.1 Flavobacteriales bacterium UBA2040 | reverse complement strand
GCATGATTTTGTGCATCATTACCTACAATAAGTACTGCTGATTTAGGAATTGCAGCTGCTTTTTCTGAATAGAAAAAAGAGCACAATAGCAAAGCAACCGAGAGACAGCATGTTTTCATCTTTCTTGATTTGAGGGTTTAACAAAAATTCAAGGTATCGCTGTTTCATATCTTTTTTAGTTAAGAATACAATTTTTAGAATAGGTTACTTGAACGAGAAAAGAATTGCTAGAAACCAAAAAAGCCCCATCACTGAGGCTTTTTGTGG
>DDBE01000211.1 GCA_002332715.1 Flavobacteriales bacterium UBA2040 | reverse complement strand
GAAGGGAATGGTGGAATTATTTTCCCAGAACTGCATTATGGAAGAGATTCTCTGGTTGGTGTTGCATTATTTCTATCGCTTTTAGCGGAAAAGAAAATGAAGACTTCTGAGTTGCGTGCAACGTATACCAGCTACTTTATGGCAAAGAAGAAAATTGAGTTGACCCCAGATTTAGATGTGGATGGCATTTTGGTTAGTATGGCTCAAAAGTATAGCCACGAAAATGTTAATACAATTGATGGAGTGAAAATTGACTTTGCTGAAAATTGGGTGCATTTAAGAAAGTCGAACACAGAGCCAATAATAAGAATTTACACAGAAGCAAAATCGCAAGAAGAAGCCTCTGAATTGGCAGACCGAATAATTAGCGAAATTAAAGCTATAGCTTGATTTTATTATTTTTGCAGCCCTTTCTAAGGTAGTGTGATTTGAAACATTAATACGCTTTGCAATAAGCAAATTGATAAAACTGAGGGAATGAAGACAGTTTATTTTGATAGCGCGGCTACAACAGCCATTGATGCAGAAGTAAAAGAGGCAATGATTGCTGCTATGGATAGTTATGGTAATCCGTCTTCAACGCACAATATTGGTCGAAAGTCTAAAATTATTATTGAGCGTGTCCGCAAGAACATAGCAACAGAGTTAAACTGTTTACCAGGAGAAATATTTTTCACCTCTGGTGGCACAGAAGCCGACAACATGGCGATTCACTGCGCTGTGCGCGATTTAGGCGTGACAAGAATTATTTCTTCGCCAATTGAGCACCATGCGGTAGGTCATACGGCTGAAGCAATACATAAAAAATACGGCACCACCATTACGTATTTATCGGTAGACAGTCTCGGTCATATTGATTTGAATGAACTTTCTGAACACTTAGCCGATAAAATTCACACCTTGGTTTCATTGATGCACGCCAATAATGAAATTGCTACCTTGATTCCAATCAAAGCAGTGGCGAAAATTTGCCGAGAAAACGGCGCTTATTTTCATTCGGATACGGTTCAAACCATTGGACATTATTCGTTTGATTTAAAAGAACTAGATATCGATTTCATTACTTGCGCAGCACATAAATTTCATGGGCCAAAAGGAGTTGGATTTTTGTATATCAATAAAAATGTTCGTATTCATTCCATGATTCACGGCGGTGCACAAGAACGCGGATTGAGAGGAGGAACAGAAAACACCTCGGGAATTGTAGGATTGTCAAAAGCTTTTGATTTGGCGTATAAAGACGTTGCAGAACACCAGAAATATGTACAGGGCTTGAAGAACCATATGATTTCTCAATTGCGAAAAAACATGGAAGGCGTTGAGTTTCACGGCGAAATTGATCCAAATAAAAGCCTGTACACCGTTCTTAATGTTTGTCTGCCGAAGACAGAAAAGTCCGGTTTGTTATTATTTACACTCGATTTGAAAGGAATTGCATGTAGTGGCGGAAGTGCTTGCTCTTCTGGCGCTGTTCTTGGCTCACACGTTCTAGCTGGAATCAATGCACCGTCCGATAAACCAAATGCACGATTCTCCTTTTCTCGTTATACCACGAAAGAGGAAATCGATTTTACAATTGGGGTTTTGAAAGAGATTTACACTGGAGTTTTAGTATAGGATTTACTCTATTCCCTTATCCATGTGAATCGTCATTGGTGGTAATCAAAAGATTAAACGATCTTGTGTCAATTGCAATATTTTATAATCGCCATTGTCCCTATTTGATTTCGGTACAACCAGTTTGATGGAGTTTTTTCGTCCTTTATATTTCCATTTCCTAATTCTTTGGACTTTTTTGTGCGGGCCTATTCTTCCGGCTTTAAAAACACCATTATTTTCAAACTCGATATACACTTTTCGCTCTGTTTCTGTGTATTCGCGCTCTATGTTTACCGTTTTAAAAACCTCCTAATAACCTGCAATTTCAGCTTTTCTGCCACCGCTGAAGGTTAAAACTGAGACAAGAAACAGGATGAAGATTACACTAGTTTTCATATTATAAAAATAATCAAAATGAATTAGACTTAGCCGGCAACAAAAGTCGTAGTTGGTATACTACTCAATTTTGGTAAATCACCAGATTTCAAACGAAAGGTATTTTCAAACAGTATGAAACCAAAACAGCTTATCTCCGCACAATAACATAAAATCTTATTTTTATCCTACCAAATCTGCGTCATCCGCGTTCCATTATATGACCAATGATTACATCAACAATCTAAAACGTATACCTCAAAGTAGCCACAAAATTTCTTCCCGGCGCCGAAATATTCGAAGCAAAGACCCTGTAATTCTGATCCAGGATGTTCTCACATGCCAATTGCATTCCCAAAAGCGGATGAAACTGATAATTTACGCGCACATTGAACGTATACCATGCTGGCATACCATCAACTGTTGCATTGTCTATATTGTCTTCACCAATAAGGTTGTAATCTTCCAGTTTCTTTTGTCCTGAATAATTTACAAACAGTTCAGATCTCATTTTTTCGGCCACATATGTCAACCCAACTCTTCCAAAAAACGGTGCAATATGATCCATAGGATAATCTGTCGTGTCTGTATTGATTCTGCCGAAGGTATAATTGAATGAAGCGAAACAGCTCAAATCTTTAACAATTTCTCCGCGAATGGCACCTTCAAAACCAGTCACATAAGCACTTTGCGAATTTATTGATGTACGTACCTGACTCATCAATCCATTGAATACAATAGAATCTTGACCTTCGAAAGTTGAATTTTGTATGTTAATCACGTTGTTCAATAAGGTGTAATAGCCAAGTGCAGAAACTGTGATTTTATCCTTCAAAACCTTGGAAACACCCACTTCTCCGTTGTAAGAATATTCGGCTTTCAAATCAGGATTCGGAACGATCACCGTACCTGGAATTGACTCAAACACCTTGGACAAATCATCCACATTTGGTGCTCTAAATCCTGTCGACGTGTTTGCTGTAATTCGCCAATCCTGCCCCGGATTGTAAACCAAACCTACACTACCCGTTGCATTCGCATTTTGCTGAACGATTTCAGAAAAAGGAAAAGGGAAAAACGTTTTGTCATCGAACTTAGCATTCAATTCTATATATGAAAAACGCAATCCACTACTTAATATAAACTTGTCCTTTTTCTTCCCGAGTTCGGTTGTTAGCGTTCCGTATGCCGCTGCACCATTCATCTCAGATCCACCATCTGGGTATCGAGTATCAATGTTCGAACCTTGACCAGTAGCTATATTCAATCGATTGGCTGTTGACTGAACTTGATTGGTGTATGCTTCAACACCATAACTGATCTCACGATTTTTCTTCCGCTTGTCGAAATCTGCGTTGAAAGAAAGTATATTTAAATTCTCTATTTGTGAATCGCGATCGTCGCTTTTAAACCTTCTTGTAATTCGACTTTCTTCAATTTGCTGGTATCCCAATACCATTCGTGCATTGTCGTAAATTTTCGATTTTTTCTCCAATTCGAGCATATAGGACAACAATAATCTGCGCTGTGGACCGTAATTCCATTCTGCAAACTTCGGATTTGCTCCTGACATCTGTGTCAACCTGTCATAACGGGGAACATCATTGGTTGTACTATATTGAAAATTAAGCGTTTGACGAACATTCTCCGAACTTTGCCACAAGAATTTCTGCAATAAATCAAATTGCTCATAACCAGAACCTACTTGAAGATTTTGATCCGAATTTTGAATCATCGTGTCCGCACCAATGATTCTATCCTCGTACCAGGGCCGCTTTCCAAAATCTGGATATTTGATGGACCGATTCTTCCCTTGTTTCAAATCGCTGAATTCAGAAACTGTAAAACTCGTTAATGATCCAAATCGACGGTTGGCAACACTCATATCTCCGTGAACCGCATAACCATTAGAAGCTGAGAAATATCTTCCGTAAGCATTTGCTTTTACTAAAGCTTCATCTAAATTTGACAGAGAAGGTTTTTTGGTGATAAAATGCATCACACCTCCTAAAGCATCAGAACCGTAAACGGCCGAACTTGGACCAAAAGCAACCTCTACTCTATCCATAATCGAATTATCTACCGTCATTACGTTTTGCAAATGTCCACCTCTATAAATTGCGTTGTTCATCCGAACGCCATCAACAACTATGAGCACTCTATTTGTTTCAAATCCACGAATTATGGGTGAACCACCACCTTGTTGACTTTTTTGCACCAAAACATTTCCAGTTTGAGCAAGCATATCCGCCGTCGATGTCTGATTCATTACTTCCAAATCATTGGAACGAATA
>DDBE01000058.1:2098-3363 GCA_002332715.1 Flavobacteriales bacterium UBA2040 | reverse complement strand
GCTTTTTCGCGTTGGGGATTTTTACGAAACTTTTGGAGAAGATGCCATTGAAACCTCACGTGTTCTTGGTATTGTTTTGACGAGCCGTAGAAATGGTGCTTCGAATATCGAATTGGCTGGATTCCCTCATCATTCCTTGGAAACTTACTTGCCGAAATTGGTTCGAGCTGGAAAAAGAGTTGCCATTTGTGATCAGTTAGAAGACCCCAAAATGACGAAAACAATTGTCAAAAGAGGAGTTACAGAATTGGTGACACCTGGCGTTTCTTTCAACGACAATGTGCTCGAACAAAAGAAGAATAATTTTCTCTGTGCCATTCACTTCAATAAAGATAATAGTGGAATAGCCTTTTTGGATATTTCTACCGGCGAATTTTTCTTGGCAGAAGGTAACATGCCGTATTTGGACAAATTGATCCAAGGTTTTCAGCCGACTGAAATCATTTATCAGAAACGATCACAAAAAGATTTTGATGAAATGGGACGTGGCAATTTGCACACTTTCCGTTTAGAAGATTGGGTTTTTACCCACGATTTTGGTTACGAAACCTTGAACAAACACTTTCAAACTAAATCTTTGAAAGGCTTTGGTGTCGATGAAATGACGCAAGGCATAATCGCGGCTGGCGCTATTTTACACTATTTAGGTGAAACGCATCACGATAAATTAAGCCACATTACCCAAGTCAACCGTGTAGAAGAAGAAAGATACGTTTGGCTTGACCGATTTACCATTCGAAATTTAGAATTGGTGAGTTCGCAACATGAAAATGCAACAACCTTAATTGATATTCTTGATCAAACGAAAACCCCGATGGGTGGACGAATGATGAAACGCTGGATGGTATTACCGCTAAAAGATTTGAAACCTATCACCGACAGATTAACAGCTGTTTCTGAATTCAAAGAAAACCATGAGGCAAGTCAAAATATTCTGGACAAATTGGGCAAAGTTGGTGATTTGGAGCGACTAATCTCCAAAACTGCTGTTGGGAAAATCAACCCGAAAGAGGCCATGCAATTGCTGCGCACCTTGAAACAAATCGACCCGATAAAGAACGATTTGAAATTTGGGAAATCTAATTTACTGCAACACTTCGCCAAGCAACTAAATGGCTGTCAAGAGTTAATCGATAAGATAGAGTCGACACTTCATGATGATCCTGCCGTTCAAATCGGAAAAGGGAAAGTTATTGCGGATGGATTGCATTCCGAATTAGACGAATTAAGAGCCATATCATATTCAGGTAAAGATTATCTTGATG
>DDBE01000058.1:1003-1737 GCA_002332715.1 Flavobacteriales bacterium UBA2040 | reverse complement strand
AGAAATACACACAAAGACAAAGTTCCAGAGCATTGGATACGGAAACAAACACTCGTTACAGCAGAACGGTACATCACGGAAGAACTGAAAGAATACGAGAGCAAAATTTTGGGTGCTGAAGATAAAATTCATGTTCTAGAGAGTAAAATCTACCAAGATTTGATTCTTTTCATGTCCGATTTCACGATGGATATTCAAATGAATTCCAACTTACTGGGACAATTGGATTGCTTACTTTCCTTTTCAACGGTCGCTAGTCGCAACAATTATTCCTTGCCAAAAATGAACGAAGGTTTGGCGATTGATATAAAAAATGGTCGCCACCCTGTCATCGAAAAACAGCTAAAACAAGGCGATGAGTTCATTCCGAATGATCTGTATCTGGACGAAAAAGGCCAACAAATCATAATGATTACAGGTCCGAATATGTCCGGTAAAAGTGCTATTCTTCGTCAAACTGCGTTAATCTGTTTGATGGCACAAATGGGGTCATTCGTTCCTGCAGAATCCGCTGAATTAGGCGTTTTGGATAAAATCTTCACCCGCGTTGGCGCCTCCGACAACATTTCGTCAGGCGAATCTACTTTTATGGTAGAAATGAATGAAACTTCGAGTATTTTAAACAATCTGTCGGATAGAAGTTTGATTCTTTTGGATGAAATTGGTCGTGGAACAAGCACATATGATGGAATATCAATCGCTTGGGCCATTGCAGAATTTTTACATGAACATCC
>DDBE01000058.1:0-654 GCA_002332715.1 Flavobacteriales bacterium UBA2040 | reverse complement strand
AATCAATTCGATAGAATCAAGAATTTTAATGTTGAAGTCAAAGAAATTGGACAAAAAATCCTATTCCTCCGCAAATTAGTGGAAGGAGGTAGCGAACATTCCTTTGGTATTCACGTCGCACAATTGGCCGGAATGCCAAATATAGTGGTGCAACGTGCGACAAAAATCCTCGAAAAATTGGAGGAAAGTCAAAAAATGGATGGAGAAGGGAAGAAAGTCATGAAAAAAGAAGACTTAAAAGAAGTAATGAGTCAAAAAGATATGCAATTGTCCTTTTTCCAATTGAACGACCCTGTTCTTGAGCAAATTAAAGAAGAATTGGTTTCCATTGATATCAACGTTTTGACACCTGTTGAAGCCTTGATGAAACTAAACGAGATCAAAAAATTGACAGGAGGATAAAATATTCGTTTTCTGGAATAGAAATAAATAAAAATCTTTCTATCTTTGTCGCCCGCAATGAACGAATTGAGGGTTGTTGAAATACAATAAATAACAAGCCTGACTTGAACGTCAGACAAGCGAGAGTAGCTCAGTTGGTAGAGCACAACCTTGCCAAGGTTGGGGTCGCGAGTTCGAATCTCGTCTCCCGCTCAAACTCTTCTAAATAAATGTTTAGAAGAGTTTCTTTTGGATTTAAAGTCCCGCTCGAGT
>DDBE01000179.1 GCA_002332715.1 Flavobacteriales bacterium UBA2040 | reverse complement strand
TTTTTTATTTCTTATCCTTTTCGAAACGTTTCACCGAAAATCGAACAAAAAGATCTTCTTTGAACCAACCACCCTCTCTAGCTCCTTTTATCGGAGCTGAATGAAAAGCTTGTGAATAAGCAAATTCCTTGGCGAAATCGATATTCTCCCAAACGCTGAAAGTTATAGGGTGAGAAAACGGCCACTCGCCTATACCTACAGAAAACAGTCTTCCCTAGGAATTTCCGAGACTTGTATTCACGGGTCGAACATGTTTCCAAAAATCCGGAATATTTTTAAATTTTAATTTAGCTCGGGTTAATATGGTCACAGAACCCCCCATTTCCCTTTGTTTGGGTATCCCGGAATATGGGTTTTTACCGTCCCAAACTCCGCGGGATTGATAAGGCTGCATTTCCAAAACCGCATGCCCTTGTGACCATTTTGCTAAACGCCGAATTAATGTGCTGGAATCAAAATATTTCTTTGTGTCGGTTTCTGTCCATACAGCGAAGTGCGCGTATTGTCCCCAATTTGGCTTTCCAGAGAAACCCAAACCAGAACCCGTGCCTAATAATTTTCCCACCAACATTCCTTTTCCCATTGGGCGGATTAGTTTCGAAAACCCGATGATGCTTATGGCCATGTATCGGCTCCAGAAACCATCGAATTGATAAAAAACTAAAGTTGTGTGCGTGTTTGGGGTTATTAAGAATAGATGATGTCGCCTTCTTCCACTAAGTTTTCACCTTTTAAACGAAGGAACAATTGTATAAGAGCTACAACATCTTTTTCGCAATAAAGTTTAATTCGTGGTAAATCTTTTTCTTCATAATAAACGCGCGCCACGTCGGATCCTGAAATATCATCCTTGGGCGTTGGTATATTAAAAACATGACAAAGCAAAGCCAAAGAAGTATACGCTTTAAAATCACCAAATTTCCACAATTCCATCGTGTCCAAATGTGGTATGTCCCACGGTTTTTTACCCGCCAAATCAAGTACATGCGGAATTTTCATTCCATTAATCAACATCCGACGACAGATGTAGGGGAAATCAAACTCTTTCGCATTGTGTCCGCAAAGAATAGGAAATCGGGAACCCGACTCTTCCAAAAGCGCTATAAATCCTTTGAGTAAAGTCTCTTCATCGTCGTGAAAATAACTTTTCAT
Source organism: Flavobacteriales bacterium UBA2040 (assembly GCA_002332715.1). Taxonomy (GTDB): domain Bacteria; phylum Bacteroidota; class Bacteroidia; order Flavobacteriales_D; family Crocinitomicaceae; genus UBA2040. The sequence continues at coordinate 2,928 of DDBE01000179.1, read as the reverse complement.
TCTTATTTCTCTACCCGTTCTTGTTTCATGAATGAAGCCAACTGAAATACAGACAATTTTACCAAACTCTGCGAAAATTCCTCCTCGCATGTCCCAAAGATCTTCGTAGGTATTGTCTTCTTTCTTTTGGAAACGTGTTTTCGCCTCGAACAATACTTTTCCTTTTTCGTCCAGATCTTCGTATTTATATACCTGTGGAGCCGTTTCAATATCGAGAAATAAAATTTTCTCTATGGGTACTTTTTCTAACATGATTTTAGTCTTCTTTACTTGAAGATAAGGAAAAATTGCGCTCGTCTCTAAAAAATCACGATTTTTGTTATCGCAATGGCAGAAGAATTAATTATCACAAAAGGGAACAAGGATGATGTTTATAAAACACTTGTGCCTCAAATAAAAGCACTAACTACTGGTGAACCTGATTTGGTAGCCAATTGTGCTAACATAGTCGCGGCGCTGAAAGAAACCTTCGGGTTTTTCTGGGTTGGTTTTTATTTCGTGAAAAATGATCAATTGGTTCTTGGGCCGTTTCAAGGTCCTATTGCTTGTACTAGAATAGCGCTTGGAAAAGGCGTTTGTGGGTCGGCATGGAAAGAAAAATCAACCTTTCTGGTTCCAGATGTAGATGCATTTCCAGGACATATTGCTTGTAGTTCTGCTTCAAAAAGCGAAATTGTTATTCCCATATTAAAAGAAAATAACGTCCTTGCCGTTTTGGATGTGGACAGTGATAGACTCGATGATTTCGACGAAACAGATAAAAAATACTTAGAAGAATTATGTCAATACGTTTCGGAATTGTTTTAAGTATTGCTCTGCTCTTTGGTGCTTGTGCTCAGGTGGAACCGCTTTCGGGTGGCGACCAGGACAGAATTGCGCCAAAACCTAACATGGAGAAAATGTCTCCGCCAAACGGAAGCACAAATTTTTCTGGTAATCAAATTTCTATCCCTTTTGATGAGTTTATCCGTTTGAATAATCCGGGAGAAAACATCATAGTTATTCCTCCTGACATCAAGCCCAAGGTGAAGATTAAAAACAAAACACTAGTGCTTTCTTGGGAGGAAACAATGAAGCCCAATACGACTTATGCTTTCTACCTAAATGGTGCGGTTCAAGATTATTCAGAAAAGAACGATTCGTTGATGAGTTTCGTGCTTTCGACAGGAGCTTCTATCGATAGTTTAACTTCAATTTTTACTGTGCGTGATGCCTTTAGTAAAGAACCTTTACCCAATCAAACAGTCGGATTTTACGAAGTGTTTTCGGATACTATACTGCCCAATTATTTCAGCAAAACAGATCGGTTTGGAAAGGCGACGCTTTCTTATATGAAGCCTGGAGAATATGAACTTGTGGCTTTTTCAGACCTAAATAAAAACTTGAAACCTGAAAAAACTGAAGGTTTCGGGTTTAGAATGGGGAAAATAAACTTGACAGAATCCACAATAGATTCCATTCCTGTTTTGCTCTCGCCGTCAGAGCAAAAACCACAAATTACAACGCTTGAATTGAATCCTCCGGGTAGCCTAATTATTAGTGCAAATCGTTCTCTGAAAAACTCTGTCCTTACTTTGAATGGACAAAACATGCCCGAAGAATCGTTTGTTTATTATTCGAATGATTCTTTGCTTGCTCCTTTTTCTTATTCTGATTCGACGACTTACGAGTTAATTGTTGAAAATCCAGCTTGGACCGATACCTCTACATTTCGAATGACACAAGGTGAAAAAAATGCTGGTTTTTCTTTGAGTTTAAGTAAGAACACACCTTTTTTTCATGATGAGCCAATTGTATTGAATGCAAATCAAACGCTTTCCTCAATAGATATACCAACGGTCACCATGATGAACGCTGCGGATAGTTCTGCTGTCCCCTTGCGAAGAATAAAAACGCTTGGAGCGACGATTGAACTGGATTTTGATCGAAAGCCAGAAATTAAATCCGTTTGGTTAAAGATTCCAGCATTTGCAATCTTAGCCGATCATAGTCGAAATGAGGACACATTACTTTTTAAAATAGATTGTTTAACCGCTAAAGAAGTTGGTGTTTTAAACGTCCAATTCGAAGGATATGAAACGGCAATAATTGTTGATTTAGTCTCGAAAGGAAAACTGGTTAATCGAATCGCCCTTGAAAAAGGGATCGAATCATATACGTTTAAGAACCTTGCTCCCGGCGAATATTCTTTTCGGATTACAATTGATGAAAACGAGAATGGCCGCTGGGATGGTGGCGAATACTACGAGCAAAAGCTTCCTGAAGATGTCCGAATATATTTGAAAAGGCAAAAAGTGCGGAGCAATTGGGAAACGGACATTCTTCTTAAAAAAGAAGGTGATGGCGAATAATCCGCTTATTAAATCATTTTCTAAATGGCGTATTTTAATCCCTGTTGTCATCGGATTAGCGATTACTTCATGGATGATTTATCAGAGTGTAAGTCAAACTACTTTTGTTAAAGTTGAAGAGAAGACAGGCAATTATAAATGGGTCGATTCGAACGGAAACAAAACGCTTGACATACACGATGAATCCCATTTTATTCCTGTTCCTCAAGGCGATTACAATCTAGAAAGTTTCAATAGTGTTCTCGCTTCAATCAATTGGGGGTTTCAAGTCTGGTTTTGGCTGCTCATGGCCTTTTTTTTTATGATTGGTCGCGACCTTTTTTATATCATTCGGATTCGGATATTAACCAAAGGAGAATTATCTTGGCGCCGTTCATTTATTGTTATCATGCTTTGGGAATTCGCTTCTGCCCTTTCTCCTGGAGTCGTAGGTGGTGCAGCAGTTGCTACGTTCATCCTCAATCGTGAGAAAATCACTTTGGGCCGTTCGACGGCAATTGTAGTTATTACTGCATTATTGGATAATCTATTCTATGTTTTGATGATTCCCTTAGTGTTTATTGTAATCGATCAAAAC
>DDBE01000027.1 GCA_002332715.1 Flavobacteriales bacterium UBA2040 | reverse complement strand
ATTTATTTCCAAATATATAACCGCTGGGGCGAATTGGTCTTTGAATCCAACGACATCGATTATGGATGGGATGGATATTACAAAGGTATTCTGCAAAACAACGATACCTATACTTACAAGGCTGTTGTAATAACGTGGAGAGATAAAACAATCGAATCAGCCGGGTTTATCAATTTAATGCGTTAAGACTCAGAATTAATATAGTTTAGGAAAAGCGTCATTATATTTTATTATTTTTGATGTCAAGAATCCTAGATTCATTTCAACGAAAAAAATTTAATGGAATACAATACAACGCGCGAACATCTTATTCTTCCTGAATACGGTCGCAATGTTCAAAATATGATTGCTCATGCTAACGAGTTAACTGATCGGGAAGAAAGAAATCGCGCAGCGCAAGCGATTATTGAAGTAATGGGGCAACTCAATCCACATTTGAGAGATGAGGATGACTATCGTCACAAGTTGTGGACACACCTTTTCGTGATGTCTAATTTTGAATTGGACGTAGATTCGCCTTATGATAGACCGAGCAAAGAAGTTTTAGCCAAGAAGCCAGAAATGATGGAATACCCGAAAGGAAAGATTCGTTATGGCCATTATGGCAAATACACCCAAAGAATTCTTGCCAAATCCAGCGAGATTGAAAATGAGGATGAAAAAGAATTCTTGCAATCAACAATGGGGAATTTCATGAAATTGCAGTTTTTGGCATATAATAATGACACTGTAGAAAACCATGTGATTGCAGATCAATTATCGGAGTTGTCGGGTGGAAACCTTAAAATCGAGAACTTAGACGAGTTGATGAATACCAGAGAAGTTTTGAAAACGATTGGTCCCAAAACCACCAATACGAAGTCAAATCAAAACAAGAAGAATAGCAAATACAAAAAGAAAAAGAGATACTAAATGGCTTCATTTGAAATAAACGGTGGTAAACCATTATCAGGAGAATTAATCCCTCAAGGGGCAAAAAACGAAGCATTACAAATTCTTTGTGCAGTTTTGATGACTCCTGAGAAGGTTACAATTTCTAATCTACCAGACATTATTGATGTCAACAAACTCATCAATTTGCTCCAAACCATGGGAGTGAAGACTGAAAAAGTAGAAAAAGGAACTTTTATTTTCCAAGCAAAGGACATTAATCTCGATTATTTTGAAACAGAAGATTTCAAAAAAAGAGCAGGATCGTTAAGAGGTTCCATTATGATTGTCGGTCCACTTTTGACGCGTTTTGGTAGAGGGTATATTCCAAAACCAGGAGGTGACAAAATTGGTAGAAGACGATTAGATACTCACTTTGAAGGATTCGTAAAGTTGGGAGCCTCTTTTAATTATGACGGTGGTGAGCATTTTTATTCGGTTGAAGCGAAGAAATTAAAAGGAACTTATATTCACCTTGATGAAGCATCCGTAACAGGAACAGCAAACATCCTTATGGGAGCGGCACTGGCCGAAGGAAAAACAACAATTTATAATGCGGCTTGTGAACCTTATTTACAGCAGTTGTGTAAAATGTTAAACAGCATGGGTGCAAAAATCACTGGAATTGGATCTAATATGCTACATATAACTGGGGTAAAAGAACTCGGCGGATGCTTCCATCGGATTTTACCAGATATGATTGAAATAGGTAGTTTTATAGGTTTGGCAGCTATGACCAAGTCAGAAATAACCATTAAAGATGTTAGCTATGAAAACTTGGGGATTATACCGAATGTTTTTAAAAAATTGGGCATAAAATTGGAAAGAAGAGGCGATGACATTTATGTTCCCGCTCAAGAGTCATACGAGATAGATACCTTTATTGATGGTTCGATTTTAACAATTTCGGATGCACCTTGGCCCGGTTTTACACCGGATTTACTTTCAATAATTTTAGTAGTGGCTACGCAAGCAAAAGGAAGTGTTCTAGTTCATCAAAAAATGTTTGAATCACGTTTATTTTTTGTTGATAAGTTGATTGATATGGGGGCGCAGATTATATTGTGTGATCCACATAGAGCAACAGTTATTGGCATGAATCGCGATCACTCCTTGAAAGGAATCCAAATGACGTCGCCTGACATTCGAGCGGGAGTTTCATTGTTGATTGCTGCTCTTTCAGCTAAAGGCAAAAGTGTCATTCATAATATTGAGCAAATAGATAGAGGGTATCAAGATATTGATATTCGTTTGAATAATCTAGGAGCGGATATTCGTAGAATAAATTAAAAAATATGAAAAGAGTATTAGTCATATTATTGGTTCTAACGTGTACTTTGTCCTTTACAAAGGATGAAAAATTAGAGCAAGCTCCAGAAATTGAATTGACGGGAGTAAATGGTGAATTGATCAAGTTAAGTTCACTTCGTGGTAAAATGGTTCTAGTAGACTTTTGGGCATCTTGGTGTCGTCCATGTAGAGTTGAAAACCCGCATGTAGTGGAGGCTTATTTGGAGTTTAAAGATGAAAAATTTGAAAATGGCAAAGGGTTTGAAGTTTTCTCTGTCAGTTTAGATCGCTCTGAAGCTCCCTGGAAACAAGCTATTTCTGACGATCGATTATTGTGGCTAAGCCATGTAATCGACTTGAAAGGAACGGCAAGTCAGTTGTATCAGGTAAAATCTATCCCGAGTGCCTTTTTGATTGATGGAAAAGGTAATATTATTGCCCAAGGTGGTGCATTAAGAAGTGATGGACTTAAAAAGACGTTGGAAACATATCGTAAATAAATCTAATATATTTTTTTCTAATTTAGAAGTTCACGAGAGTAGAAAACATACCTTATTTGCAACACTATTACGAAAAAACAAACACAACTATAGGCACGTACTGCGCAACTTTCTTTTGGAAGTTATTTAAGCTCTCAAGATTAGAATAAATACCCTATTGATGCAGGAGCAGATAAAAATGAGCCAATGTTGCATCGTTCAACCAATTTTGAATACCCTCTTACTGAAACAATTTCTGTTCAGCTAGGAGTTCATTATATGTTTATTTGTAAGGCTGGAATTCGACTTGGCGGAGAATATAACATGTTTAAAAGTTAAAACACATCAGATACGTATTTGACTCGGGCAATTGGTGGAAACCTTGAGTGAGTTTTAAATATGGGAAATGAAGCAACGAGATATTTCATCTTTATTTGATGAGGCTTATCCTAAATTAGCAAGGGTTAAAGGAAATGGATTGACAGATGCCAACACTCAGCAAATCACAAAAAAAGAATTACAATTGCTGAGGCAGATTTGATTCTTTCAACTAGAGGTGAAGAAGCTTTGAGACCAAAGCCAAATGATTAGAAAAACGAATTAATGTAAACCCTGATTTGTCTGACAATTCGGGGTTTTTTTATGACAAGATTTCGCACCCTTCTTGCCATTTTCTGACAGAGTGTCCTTATTTGCCAAATGGCAGTATCTTTGCAATCCCAAAAGAAAATATTGAAATGTCAGATAAGCAACAAACTTCAGAAGAGGAATTGAACGAAAACAACGTCGAAATCAATGAGAACGAAACGGCAGTTGAGAATACCGAAGAAAAGGTCGAGGAAAAAACAGAACCGACCCTTGAAGAAAAATTGATAGAATCAAACGAAAAATTCATTCGTCTTTACGCAGAATTTGAAAATTTCAGAAAAAGAACCAACAAGGAAAAAGTGGATCTTCTCAGTCACGCTGGCGAAGGGGTGATAAAGAACTTTCTGCCAATAATGGATGATTTCGAAAGAGCTATTGCCAATAACGAATCTGTAGAAGACGTGAAAGCCTTGAAAGAAGGATTCCAGTTGATCTTCATAAAGTTCAAAGGAATCATGGAAGCAAAAGGAGTAAAACCTATGCCATCAATTGGTGAGGCTTTCGATAGTGAAATTCATGAAGCGATAGCAAATATACCTGCACCATCTGCCGATTTAAAAGGAAAAATAGTGGATGACGTGGAGAAAGGATATTACCTCAATGATAAAGTAATTCGATTTGCAAAAGTTGTTGTAGGTCAATAAAAAAGGAAATGAGCGATAAAAGAGATTATTACGACATACTTGGTATTGCAAGAAATGCCTCCGATGCTGAGATAAAAAAGGCGTACAGAAAATTAGCGATTAAGTTTCATCCTGATAAGAATCCAGACGATAAGGAGGCCGAAGGGAAATTTAAAGAAGCGGCTGAAGCCTACGAAGTATTGTCCAACAACGAAAAGAAAGATAAGTACGATCGTTTTGGTCATGCTGGTCTTGGTGGTGCTTCCGGATTTGGAGGAGGTGGAATGGATATGAATGACATTTTCTCACAATTCGGAGATATTTTTGGTAGTGGTTTTGGCGGAGGAAGTTTCGGTGGATCTCGCGGAGGAGGTTCTAGAGTTATCCGTGGTACTAACTTGCGCGTGAAAATGAAACTTTCATTAGAGGAAATTGCCAAAGGTGTTCAAAAGAAAATTAAAGTCAATAAATTGGTTAATGCCGATGGGGTGACTTTTAAAAACTGTGGAACATGCAATGGTACTGGCAGAGTAACACGTGTTGCTCAGACCTTTCTTGGGGCCATGCAAACTCAATCGGCTTGTCCAAGTTGTCAAGGTGCTGGAAAATCAATCGATAAAAAACCGGCGGATGCTGATGCAAATGGTCTTATTCGGAAAGAAGAAGTTATAGAAATAGATATTCCAGCGGGAGTAGAAGAGGGAATGCAGTTGAGCGTGAATGGAAAAGGTAATGCTGGCTCTTTCAATGGTATTTCAGGCGATCTTATCGTTGTTATTGAAGAAATCCCTCACGATGAACTTAGAAGAGATGGCGACAATTTGCATTATGATGCCTATATCAATTTTGTGGATGCTGTTTTAGGTCAAAGTATAGAAATACCAACTGTAACCGGTAAGGCCAAAATAAAAATTGAACCAGGAACGCAAAGTGGAAAAATGTTGCGATTGAAAGGCAAGGGACTTCCAATCTTACAAAGACATTTGACAGGGGATATGTTTGTACATGTAAATGTTTGGACACCAAAAAAAGTGTCGAAAGAAGAAAAAGAAATTCTGGAGAAATTAAAAGAAAGTGAAAATTTCATTCCAACCCCAGATGGTCAGGAAAAAGGTTTTTTTCAACGTGTGAAAGATATGTTTAGCAGTTAGGTGTCACAGATTTCTATAAGATTAGGTTTTAAAAGTGAGATTTTTTAACGAAATTGCATAAAATTTACAATTAAAAAAAACTATGAAAAAAAAATACATTTTGTTTGGATTGTCATGCCTTGGTTTGTTAAATGTATACGGACAAACGCAAGCTGACACCAAAGTTGAATATACACAAGGAACATTTTTAGGGAAAACAGCTCCTATCAGTGAATGGATTGGAGAGCCCGTGGATTTTTCAAACATAGCTGCCAAAGAAGGTACTGTGAAAGAAAATCGCAAGCGTCCAGAGGCAAAAGATATCAATGCAATTGAATACGATGGTGCTTTGCAAGAAACATACGGAACATCTCCAAATAAAGCTCCACTTGTTAACTTTAACGGAATGAATGGTGCTTTCCCACCGGATCCATCAGGAGCTGTAGGACCAAATCATTACGTACAAGCTGTCAATTCTTCTTGGAGAGTATACAGTAAGACAGGCACTCCACTGTCTAGTGCTATGCCCTTATCTTCACTTTGGACGGGCAGTTCAAGTGACGGAGATCCAATTGTAATGTATGACAGACACGCCGATCGTTTTGTGGTTACACAATTCCAAACTGGAAGTAATGAAATTCTTTTTGCAGTTTCAGCGACGCCAGATCCAACGGGTTCTTATAATACCTACGCATACAGCTTATCAAGTTTTCCTGATTATCCGAAATACTCAGTTTGGTCAGATGCATATTACATGACAGCAAATTCAAGTAGTCAAAATGCAGTAGCATTCGATAGAAATGCTATGTTGGCTGGAAATACAACAGCAAGTATGATTGCTTTGACTCTACCAGGTTTTTCGACACAATATGGTTTTAAAAGTGTGTTGCCTGCCGATGCAGATGGAGCTTTACCGCCACTTGGAACACCAAATTATATGTTCTACTTCCAAGATAACTTGTGGAATGGAGTTTCTACAGATGTGATCAAAATCTTGAAATTCAGCGTCGATTGGAATACTCCAAGCAACAGCTCAATTACAGCGCATCAAACGCTTTATCCTGCATCATTCAATTCTGTTTTTACAAACAATTGGGATGATATTCAACAAAAAGGGACTTCACAGAAATTAGATGCAATCGCTTCCGTTTTTAATTATCGTGCACAATACATTCGTTGGGGAGCTTATAATACAGTTATGTTGAACATGCCTGTTGATGTGAACAACGCGAATAGAGCAGGTATTCGTTGGTACGAATTAAGACAAGATGAAGCGACCGCACAATTCTCTATTTTCCAAGAAGGCACCTATTCTCCAGCTGGAAATGATAACCGTTGGATGGGCAGTATCGCAATGGACATGAATGGGATTATTGGATTAGGATTCTCAATAGCAGGCCCAGACCGCTATGCAAGTTTGGCTTACACAGGTCGTTTTCCTTGGAACAATCCAGGAGAAATGGGCGTTGAAGAGTTTATCGCTATCGATGGAACTGGATTCCAAACTGGAGGAAATCGTTTCGGTGATTATGCGCAAATGAGTTTGGATCCAAACGGTCAAACTTTTTGGTATACCGGCGAATATTTAGGAGCTGGCGGTTCAAGAAAAACGAGAATTTTCTCATTCGATTTGTTTGCAACAGTGAGCAACCCACAAACAAGCATCAATTCTCTAGAAATGGTAGCTTATCAAAATCAAAATCAACTGAAGGTTGAGATGGAAGGTGTTCAGTTTACAGATGAATTGCGAGTTGAATTGTTGGAAATGTCCGGAAGAACAATTCGAGTAACGAATCAAAAAATTGACAACCAAGCTTTGAATGTATCTTGGGAGATTAGTTCATTACCAAAAGGAACTTACATTGTTGTTATTGGTGGTGAAAGTTTCCAACGAACACAGAAGATCATTCTTCAATAAGAAATAGTTTTTAAAGCGTCTCTAATCTAAAGTTAGAGGCGCTTTTTTTATAATTGCTTTTTCAGCAATTT
>DDBE01000047.1 GCA_002332715.1 Flavobacteriales bacterium UBA2040 | reverse complement strand
CCGAGATTAAATCATTTTTCTAACTTTGTAAAAAAACGAACCATGCCAGATAATTTTTTCGAAGAGTCAACCGTAGCTTTAGGTACAATTTTCACAATTGTTGCTCTAGGAGTTTTAGCTACCATCCTTATTTGGGGATAATCTCTCTATAAACGTACTTGAATCCTTCTCAACTCAATTGGGAAGGATTTTTTAATTAAAAATACACATGAATACGCACCCTTGGCACGACGTCTCAATTGGAGAAAATGCACCCGAATTTGTAAACGGAATCATCGAAATTCCGAAAAACTGTAGAGCCAAATACGAATTGGACAAAGACTCAGGAATGCTAATGCTTGATCGCGTTTTGTATTCGTCGATTAATTATCCTGCGAATTACGGATTCATTCCTCAAACGTATTGTGATGACAATGATCCTCTCGATATTTTAGTGATCTCACAAATCGACATCGTACCCATGTGTTTGGTGAAAGCCAAAGTAATAGGTGTGATGCGCATGATGGACGGTGGTGAAATGGACGACAAAGTAATCGCTGTTGCCGCCAACGACATGAGCTTCAATCACATCAACGACATCGACGATTTGCCTGAACATTGGGTAAAAGAATTGAGAAGTTTCTTCGAAAATTATAAAGTTTTGGAAAACAAAACTGTCGTTGTCGAAGAATTTCAGAACAAGAAAATAGCGATGGAAGTGATTCAACACAGTATGGTGGATTACTCGGCGAAGTTTGGGAAGTAAACTGAACTTTAAACGATAGGTAGTGTTTAATTGAAAACTAGAAACAAAATTTGGTATAATCCTCAATACTGTTTTATATGACTTTACATGTCCAAATTACCAAAAGAGCATAAATTTATTGATCTTTCTGACTATGGAAGACATATAGCGAAAGTAATTGCAAGCACCCTAAAGAATACGGCTTTCACGCCAATTCATGTGACGATTGGCTTTATCATTTCTGGCCTTATTGCTGCCTATTTTATCTTAGTTGGCAATTATTGGCTCGCCGCATTCTTTTTGATTTTGAAATCTATACTCGACGCGGCAGATGGGGAACTTGCGCGTGTAAAGAAAAAACCATCCTACACAGGTAGATACCTAGATTCAGTAGCGGACATTTTATTGAACGCAATCTTTTTTCTTTCCATTGCCTATATTGCTCGGACTCCTTTATGGATATGCTTGCTGGCATTTGTGGGATTGCAATTACAAGGTACACTTTACAATTATTATTACGTGATTTTAAGAAACAAAGTAGAAGGTGATACCACAAGTCGCGTTTTTGAGCACAAAACGCCGAGAGCACTGGAAGGTGAAACACAAAAACATGTCAATGTTCTTTTTGGCTTATATAAAGCACTCTACGGTGGGTTTGATAAAGCCATTTATATATTGGACCCGAAGGCAAATGAAGGTAAAGCCATACCAAAATGGTTGATGACCAGCGTATCTACTTTTGGATTAGGGTTTCAATTGCTTATCATCGCCATTTTACTCGTACTAGAATTAAAAGAGTTTATTCTTCCCTTCTTTTTGCTGTACACTGCTATGGTTTTTGTTTTCATTGGTTTCAGAAAGTGGTTGTGCTGATTTAACAGTGATACAGGAGGTCATAAAGAATTACAAGACGTAAGTTTGGAAGTAAGATTTATTCTCTTAGATTTCTCATTCCTAATTCACATTTAATGAAAAATCTGTTAATTGTCTCTTTTTCGGAACGTTCGTTTTTGTATCCTGCAACAACGAGGATAACACGCCAGAAAGCTGTGCGGCACAAGCCTTCATTGCCCCGTGCAATCCTCAAGAGCGCATTTTGTCCTAAATACGAAATCGTATGGATCAAGCGTTTACCATCCGGAAGCCAAATATAAAATTGATTTAGCCGATTCTGTTGGCATAGGATCAAATACCTTGTTCCTATTTGCTTTCAACAAATAACCAACTACGGGTTTGCACCAAATGGTCACGCACATTGATACCAAAAACAGTACCCTGCCCAATAAAATTGCCTTTGTAAAAGATTCCGGGTCATTTTTGTACCGTTCCGATTGGTTCATTTCAGAGCAAGTATATGTCGATAATTCGAACAATCAAATCATCATTTCTTATTGTGATATTTCGGATAATAGTGTGAGTTTTGATTCAAATTCTCAGACTTATATTGGTATTCGGCCGAAAATCGATAGTATTAGGATTCCCTAGGAAAACAATTAAAAACTAGCATTTATTGTTTTGCATTAATGTTCAATTCGCATTAACAGCGCATTAATTCTGCCCATAATACTGAGCCTTTCCCAATTATTTCACCATCTTTATGAATAAATCTATTTCCTATGCCCTTCAATGCTCTTTTTGGTTGGATCATGAAAAAGCGAATTCATCAAATTGATTTATTTCGCAAGTATCCTATTGAGGTTCAAAATGAAATTTTTGAGAACCTGTTGTTCAATGGGAAATTTACTGAATACGGCAAGAAATATAGTTTCAACCATATCGAAACCATAAATCAATTTCAAGAACAAGTTCCATTACAAAAGTACGATGACCTAAAACCATGGGTAGATCGATTGATGAAGGGAGAACAAGCACTTCTCTGGCCAAACGAAACAAAATGGTTCGCGAAATCTTCAGGTACAACTTCGGACCGGAGCAAATTGATTCCTGTTACGCGTGATTCTCTCGAGGATTGTCATCAAAAAGGCGGTAAAGATTTACTTGCGCTCTATTATGAAAATCATCCTTCGGGAAAATTATACAGCTACAAACACATGGTTATCGGTGGGAGTGCGGAAACAAATCCTTTGCGAGAAGATTCGTATACGGGCGATTTATCGGCTATAATCATGAGAAATTTGCCTTGGTGGGCAGAAATCAGGCGCACACCTTCCAGAGAAATAGCCTTGATGGACGATTGGGAAAAGAAGATTGAAATGATGGCGCGCACCACCATGGAAGAAGATGTTGGTTTAATTGTCGGTGTTCCGTCGTGGACCATGGTGATTGTAAATCGGATATTGGAAATAACAGGAAAATCGAATTTGAAAGAGGTGTGGCCCAATTTAGAATGCTTCATGCACGGCGGAGTTAGTTTTGAACCGTATCGAGAAGAGTTTAAAAAAATGATTCCTGATCGAAATATGAATTACGTTGAATCCTACAACGCTTCCGAAGGATTTTTCGGTATTCAAGACCAACAAAATAATTCAGATCTGCTCCTTATGCTCGATTATGGCATTTTCTATGAGTTCATTCCAATGGACAGATATAAAGGCGTTGAATCAAAAAAAGTCGTAACTCTCGCTGAGGTTGAATTAGGCAAACAGTATGCGATTGTGATTTCTACAAATGGCGGATTGTGGCGATACATTGTCGGTGATACCATTGCTTTCACAGAAAAAAATCCTTATCGATATAGAGTTACTGGACGCACAAAATCGTTCATCAATGCTTTTGGTGAAGAAATTATTGTCGAAAATGCAGAAGTAGCGGTAAGTTATGCTTCTCTAAAAACGAATTCGCAAGTTCAGGATTTCACAGCTTGTCCTGTTTTTATGAAGAATAGCAACAAAGGTGGACACCAATGGTTATTCGAATTCACGAAAGAACCCGAAAATTTCAATGTCTTTATGCAATATTTAGACGAAAAACTACGTGATATGAATTCCGATTATGATGCAAAGCGCACAAAAGACATGGCCATGGAGTTTCCATTGGGTGAAATTTTACCCAAAGGTGCCTTTGATGGTTGGTTAAAATCGAAAGGGAAATTGGGTGGACAAAACAAAATACCACGTTTGAGCAACAATCGTGAAATTTTGGAACAGATTCTGCATGGAGTACTCGTGAAATGATGAAATTAATAACGCTTTTCTTGGTTTTCACTTCCTTATTCGCCTTCTCACAGTTAGACAATAAGGAAATAGCGAAACACAAAATAGCGCCCAATACTGCCTGGCATGCAGATATTCTTGGAAATCTTTACATCGCAGAAAAAGATTTATTGACGAAGTACGATACATCCAACGTCAAACAATACTCCCAAAGCATTAAATCAAAAGGACGTATCAACTCCATTTTGTCCATTAACACCATGCGGATCGTTCTCTTTTCAGAGCAGCAACAAACATTTACCTTAATGGACAACACGCTTTCTGAAGCCAACAAAACATACGATTTATCGGAACTTGGTTTTGTTTACGTTCCCCTCATGGCCGTTTCTTCTCAACCCAATAAATTTTGGATTTATGATCAAGCAAATGCCAAATTGGTTCTTTTAGATTTGAGTCGAACCAATCAACAGCAAGAAATAGATAATGTGAGGGGAATTCTAAACT
>DDBE01000181.1:32122-32319 GCA_002332715.1 Flavobacteriales bacterium UBA2040 | reverse complement strand
AAAACCTTCAACGATTTGTCCTTTTCTTTCGGCTCCAGCCAGATATCCTTTTTTCTGATATTCTCGAGCTTCTTCTATAGTAGCAACGGGAATAATTGATTTCACTCCATGTGCAAAGGCCGCGCAAATGGCTGATGTTGCTCGCAATACGTCGATTACAACAACAATTTCGTATTCATTTTTGAAATATTCGTACT